>NZ_JAYXUH010000012.1:0-128604 GCF_036040035.1 Photobacterium sp. S4TG1 | reverse complement strand
GATCTTATCGCCATCCACATCACTGTCATTGCCCGTTAAATCAACGGTGATTGACGTGTCTTCGTGGGTTGTCACCTCATCCGGTGTGGCTATTGGCGCGTCATTAACCGGAGTTACAACAATAGAAGCATGGCTACTTTGAGTTGAAGTACCATCAGTTACGGTATAATCAACATTAACGTCACCATTAAAATTAGATTTAGGAATAAAGGTGATAGTGCCGTCAGTAGCAATTGAGATATGCCCATGATCAACACTAATAGTTTGATCACCACCCGTTAAAGGTGTTCCGTTAATTGAAGCTATCGATAAAGGATCTCCAGAAATACTGGTGTCGTTATCTAATAGGTGTAATACGATTTTATTGTCTTCAGCAATGGTATAATTATCTACTTTTGCAATAAGACCTTCATGACGAATAGCATTATTAAATAGCTCATCTGATTCTAAAATAGATTTAGGCTGGCCTGCTGTTGAATAATCAGTAGTAGCTAATAGCTCATCACCGTCACGCTGAAGCGTCACAAACCCAAATCCACCAGCATGCGTTGGTGATCCTGCTGCTGTCGCTTTTGTATGAATAGTTGGATCATCACCAGATGCGATTAATGCCTGAATATTTGCGATATCAGAACTATCATTATTAATTGGAGTTTTTGTTGATTCTGGCAATATTTGTTGGCTTTCACCATCAAGTAATATTTGTTGATTATTCTCTGTGGTAAGGGTTAATGTTGCATTTTCATTAAATTGTAATTCCGCTCCTGCGGGTATTATTTGTCCTAATACAACAGTTTCAATCGAACCATTATTATTAATAATAATTTGTCCATGAATATCTTGAACTTTACCTATGAGAGACGTTGCAAACACTTTCATGTAAAAACCCTTACTAATGACTAAAAGATACAATAATCAAATAATCGATAAACAATAAATACTAAATAAGCATCAATCGATTATGCACTGCGATCTATATAAGTCAATTTCAAATGTCCATCTAATGAATAACATTCATTAAAAAAAACAATATTCATTATAATTTAAAACATAAGGGAAATAATTGGTTACTTTTAGAGCAAACAGTGCAATTTTAATCCATTAGTTATTTTTAAGTATATTATAACAATAATTGATTGTTTATTTTTTATTGCTTGTTTTTTATAAAATACCCATTAAATAATAAAAGTTTTTGCCATTATTATATTGACGATAACATTCACTAATAAAGTTTAATCTTACATTAAATTTTATAAATTTTTATTTACCTAACTGAGGATGCCACCAATAATAAAATAAACGACGACAAGTTTGTTGAATATCATTCAAAATCAAATACAGAGCAGGCACTAAGACTAAAGTTACAACCGTAGCAAATAAGATTCCAAAGGCCAATGATGTTGCCATGGGAATCACAATCTGTGCCTGCAAGCTCGTTTCAAGTAAAATAGGCGCCAAGCCAAAGAAAGTGGTTAACGATGTCAAGACAATGGCACGAAAACGACAACACCCAGCATCGGTAACAGCATCATTAAGAGGAACGCCCTGTTTCAGCGCTCGATTAATAAATACCACCAGTACTAAAGAATCATTCACCACGACACCAGACAATGCCAAAATACCAAAGACACTCAGTAAATTAAGTGATATATCTGCCAAATAGTGACCAGCAATAGCTCCGATAATACCAAAAGGGATCACCGACATAATAATCAATGGCTGGCTATATGATCGTAATGGAATAGCCATTAATGCAAAAATTGCAAACAGCGCTAATACTGCATCACGAATAAGACTACCTTTAGTTTCAGATTCTTCTTTTGCTTGCCCATCAAGTTGAATGTTAACCGTCGAATATTGCTGACGCAGTAAAGGTAAATATTCTTTATTAATAATGGTATATATTTCAGATGGAGATGCCTTTTCTTTATGAACATTTGCACTAACAATCAATGTTCGACGTTTATCGACTCGATTAATGCTATTTAATGCTGAGGTAAAATCAATGGTCGCCACTTCAGAAAATGGAACTAATGTGCCATTTTCTAAAACTACTTTCATATTTTGTAAATAACCAACACTACGGCGTTCATCAATAAGATAGCGTACCATCACTTTAACTTCTTCGTTATTACGTAAAATACGTTGAACTTCAATACCATGAAAAGCATGTCGAACTTGGTTGGTTAAATTAGCAACGGATAAACCTAATAACTTTCCAATTGACGTTAACTTAATGTTAATTTCTTGTGTTGGTGCGGATAAATCATCTTCAACATTAAACACTCCTTGATAACGTTCAAGTTGCTGCTTTAATTTTGTCGCAGCCTGTAAAAGTTGCTGACTATTCTCACCTTGTAAACGATATTGAATATCACTTTTCTGGCGGTCAATAGACGCTTCATAAGCAATAGTTTTAACACCAACTAATGGCGGAATATGGTGTTTCCATTTATTTAAAATCTCAAAACTACTTATCGGTAAACTTTCACTTTTTTCTAATTCAACCAGCACAAACATATTGTTATTGTCTCGCATATTAACAAAACTATGCTTCACCACATGTACACCCTGTTGCTGATATATTTCTTCATCTGTTGCATACAGCGCCTGTTCTAATTGATTAATAACCTTAACATTATTAGCTTTTGAATTTGAATCATTCATTTCTACCAATACTTGAATATAGTCAGAAGGTAATTTAGGAAAAAACACCCACCGTAATTGTCCACTGAACACTAACGCCAATGCTAGACACAACACACCAACAAATGTCGCTAAGACGCTATATCTATGCACAATGGCCAAACTAATAAAACGTCGATAATAAACATGAATAAACTTATTTACCGCCTGATTAAAGCGTTGTTTCATTCGCACAATAGGATTGTTCCAAGATCGTTGTTGTACTAAACGCGATCGGGCTAAGTGGGCGGGCAAAATTAATTTAGATTCAATCAGGGAAAAAGTTAGACATAAAATAACCACCCATCCAATGGCCTTAAAAAATTCAGTGCGAGGGCTATCTGACAACAGCATTGGCACAAATGCAGCCATGGTCGTTAATACCCCAAAAGTTGCAGGAATAGCGACTCGCTGCGCACCTTGAATAACATGATTAATTGTTTGCCCTTTTTGTTCCACTTCTGAATAAACACTTTCTCCAACAACAATCGCATCATCAACCACGATCCCAAGCACTAAAATAAACCCAAATAAAGACAATAAGTTAATGGAGATATTAATCATTTCTAATGGCATAAATAGCAATGTGCCAAGAAAACAAAAAGGCAATCCCAGTATTACCCAAAATGCGAGTCTCACTTCAAGAAAAACAGCGAGAATAATAAACACCAATAACCCACCATACACCATGTTAGACAGCATCATATTAAGCCGTCCTTCAAGGTAATGTGACATATCGGCCCATTTATCAATATAAATACCCGCTGGCAATTGTGCCTTTTTATTCGTCACATAATCACTAACTTGCTGTGATATTAATGTTGCGTCTTGATTAGGCAGATTTCGAATTTGTATCACCGCTGCACGTTGTTGATTAAATCGATTAAGTACTGATTTTTCGACAAAACCATCCGTTACAGTGGCAATATCAGACAGGCGTAATCGACTTCCATCAGCGTTCGTGCGTAAAACGATATTTGAAAATTGATCACCTTGATAAAGTTGCTCTGTAGTACGAACTAATACATCACCATCTTGAGCTTTAATTGCTCCTGCGGGTAAGTCCAATGAGCGTTGCTGTAATACTTGTGCTATTTGCTCAATGGTAACGTCATGATCACGCAGTTGTTGCGCGGCTATTTCAATAGCTATTTCATCATTCCTTATTCCGCTAACCGTCACCGCTGTCGCGCTGGTTTGCTGAATAATTTCATCTTTGACAACTTGAGCATAGCGTTTGAGTTGTCGATCACTCAAATCACCATATATTGATAAAAACATCACATTACTCATAAATTCCGCCCGTTGAATCAAGGGCGGCTCCATTTGAGCAGGAAATGTCGTAATATTATTAACTCGCTGTTTTACCTCATCTAAAACTTTATTAAGATCGGCGTCATTCTCAAGCTCAACCGTAACAACTCCACTTCCCTGATTAGCGACAGCCGTCACTCGCTGAATATCAGCAAGATCATCAATAGCTTGTTCAATTTTAACAATGATCCCTTGCTCTACATCAGCCGCAGCAGCCCCTGTATATTGAGTGGTAATAGTAATTTTATGAGTACCAAAGGCAGGAAATATCTCTTTATTAATAAGATTAACTGAAAATAAACCACCGATCATCACCAGTAGCATCAATAAATTAGCGGCAACATGATTACGCGTAAACCAAGCAATGATCCCTGATGATTCCATTCATTAGCCTCCGTTCTCAGTTCCTTTAGAATGCGTCAATGTGAGTGTTGCTTGTTCTGTCTTAGAGAGAGTATTTAAAATAGGGGTTACTTCTTTGCCGTCTAAATGATTATCTGGCCACGTCAGTGACACTAACTCACCGTTTTCTAACCCACTGCTAATGTAGGCATAATTAAGATCAGTACGCGCAACCACGACTTTGCGCATTTGAGTTAAACCATTACTATCAACCAATATCACATGATTATTTCTTACTACGTGACGCTGTAACTTAACAGCGTTATCAATCGGCTTTGCTGCAACATTTGCGGTAACAAACGTCCCAAATTTTAGAATATCCGTTCGTTGCGAACGAGATAATTGCAATTGATAAGGATCGATCACATCAACAATGAGATAAACCATTCGACTTTGCTGATCGATGATCCCTTCAGTACCAATAAAATCAGCTTGCCAATGTTGATAAGGTTGGCCAAGGCGCTCTGAGGCTAATATAACGCGAGTATTGAGTGAGTTTGTATCGAGGAATGAAAAAGCTTGTGGTGTCACAGGAAGGCGGATTCTAGCAACATCTGTACCAAATATGCGCCCAAGTTGCTCGCCAACATTGACATGAGTACCAATATTAACCGCTTTCTCTGTAATTAAACCATCAAAGGGCGCAGTAATAGTTGTACGGGCAACATTACGTTGGGCGCGTGCTAATGCTGCTTGTGCAAATTTAACGTTCGCTTGTTCTTGTTTTCGTTGTGGAATGCGTAATCCTAACGCTGACTGCTTAGCTACAGCTACATGACGTAAATTCTTTTTTGCTACGATCCCATGGGCGATTTCTTGTTCAAGTTTCGCTTTTGCTTGAGCTAACGTTGCCTGTGCTTGAGCAAGATCAGCATGGTAATCATCGTCGTCTAAATACGCTAACACCTGCCCTTTTCGGACGAATTGCCCAACCGAAAAAGCAGGATCTAAACGGTTAACACTGCCACTTACTTGCGCAACTAATTCAGCTTGATGCTTAGGTTTAACCATTCCATAAGAATTAATATTAAAATGCAATTGCTGCTTTTTTACTTGCATCACATCAAGTACTGGCACAATCTTTTCAATCATTTTCTGCTGAGGTTGAGGCCTATTTAATAATAACCCTGCCGACACCCCTGCAAACATCAATAAAATCACTATCGGTAAATAGCGTCTTATAATGACACCCATGTTATCCAATCCCTTACTAGCAAACCAAAACACACTATTGCTTTAATTTGAGTGTAGAGCATCTATGCATAGCGTGTTGTTTAGATGTGCAATTAAGTGATCAATACAGAATAACAACGACAGTAAATGAATAAAGAAAAGTACCTAAACCTTATACTAAGATCTAAGCTTATAATAAATAACACTAACGTTTAAGCAACTGGCCAATAGTCGGATATTTATTACCGTAAATTTTATGCAATAACACTATACATAGCTCCCCGCACGCGATAGCGTCAAATAAAGCATCATGGGCTTGATACTCAGGTAAACCTAATTTATGCCGCGCACTGCCTAAACGCGCATCTTGGTGTGATATTTGATTATTATATAAAGATTGATACAAAGGTAACGTGTCTAGCCACAGTAGCGGGCAATCATTCAATTGATATTTATGCTGCAGATAAGCATTGATAAAGCCTTGCTCCATAAAACAGCCGTGAGCAATACCTATTTTTCCAGTCAAAGCCACCAGCAATCGCATCATTACTTCATCAAGTGCCTGTCCTTGTAATAATTTCGCATGATCAATATGATTAATAACCACGCTATCAGGTTTAATTGCTGCACGAGAATTAACCAATTCACTGACACTAGTACTCAAATCAATCGCATTACTCTGCATAGCAACATAACCCACCGATAGGATATGATCTTGTTGAGCATCAAAGCCCGTAGTTTCAAAATCAATCGCTAACAATGAACATTGGTTAACTATCGTTGATGGTTGGGGTAGCGATGCGCTAAACAATGCTTGTATAAAATCAGGTAAGTCAGGGTGTTGTTGTAATAGCGTTATTCGTCGCTGTTCCAAATCGTTTAAATGGTTTCCCAATAAGCATTGCCACCATAAACGCCATTGAGATCGATTGAAAATATGAGTCTTATTCATACTTAGCAAAACTTCATTTTGATGACTTCTTGATAGCTGGTAATCAACTTAAACGTTTCTCGCAAGTGTGTACGTTCAAAGCTATTAAATGCATTGGGATTAATATGGTTATTAGGTATTTTGCCTTGCAGTAATGCTTGCAATTGATGACTATAACGAATCTGACTAATGAATTGAAATGCGGCTAATAAATCCTTGAACGTCGCCTTATTTATTACATTATGTTCACGCAATGACTGTAGCCGTTCTTCAGTATTAGTCTTAAATACAACACTTTCTTCTGCACTGTATAATTGGGATAACAACTGTAGATATTGCACACGCACTAGATTAACAATAATACTTAGTGCAGCATCTTTAATATCAAGTGTATTAGCATTTTCGCCTTCTTTTACTAATACCCAATTTCTAAAAATACTCAGCGGGGTTTTCTGTACTAGTGCATTACGAGCCAAGGCTGATATTAAACGCGCATTACGAACCAGCTGTTTACACATACATGCCTGTAGCTCATCGACTAACTGTTGCTTACCTGTGATATAGCGCATATCAAGAAAGACACTCATTTCTAGTAATAAATCATATTCAGGGTTTATTGCCCATTTTTGATAATGCGCTTTCCATACCGCGAGAGGTTGACACCATTTATGCGTCACAGCCATGAAGCGACCACTACAAAGTTCATACCCACATAGTGCCATTCCCTTACTGACGTACATAGCTAAGTGATGGAAATAAGCTTTATCCGCATCAGTTGCATCATCAGCTAAAATCAATGCATTATCTTGATCAGAAAGCATATGGACTTCATTACGAGCATGAGAACCAGCGACTACCCAACAGTATTCACAAGGTGCGGGTCCTAAATATGCTTCAGCCATCATCACTAACCGACGATTATAAGCATCCATAATCATTGCCATGACTTGACCAATAACACTGACAGTCACTTTTGCTTCAACCAGAGCTTCAAAAATAGCTTGTCGTTCGATAGTAAGCTTTGCTAGTTGATCAAGACGTTCAATTTTATTAATTTTATCGATTAAAAAGATCGCTTGAATGCGGTGATTTTGAACTAAATCAGAGGGAGTAATTAATCCAATAGGAACACCATTATCCAACACAGGAATGTTTTTTATACCGTGTTCCATCATCAGCGATGCCGCCGTAATGACCAAATCGTCGCGTTTAACACTGTAAGGCGTCTGCGTCATAACAGTCGTAATGTTCTCGCTAATAGAGAGACCTTCAGCAACAACACGCTTTGTCATATCTTTATCTGTAATCAAGCCAATAAATTCGTTATTCTGCATAATAAAAGCACAAGATGAATTACTGCTAATATGCATCGCTTTAGCAACAGTTTGAATGGTTTGAGTGCTTTCAACCAAAACGATATGGGGATTAAGCACCTCCATAATAGGTTTAAAAAACAGCCCTTTCTCATGTTGTGACCACACTACATTTAACCCACTACGCAGACGACTCTGTGCATGTGAAGCAAAGTGCGCTAAAGCATTCGGCTGATCATTTAGTTTGGCTAATAATACATTAATAGACAAACAATAAATTAGCGCATCTTCAATAACAGTAATAGTATAAGGATCACTCGCAGTATTGGTCTCTTGCTGAGTTAATCGAGAAAAACCAAAAAAATCTTCCGCTGCCAATTTTGCCCGTAACGTACCATCAAGATTGCGTTGTTCAACAGCACCTGTTCGCAATAAATACAGTTGATCACTTTCTTGTAAATCAATCACCTCTCCTTTACCAAAATAACGAATGGTGATCATTCCCGCGACATCTCGCAATGTTTTAGGCGTTAGCTTATCAAACGGATCAACCGCTCCCATAAACTCAACTATATTAGGAATCAAGGTTTCAGACATATCAATAATTACTCGTGCCATTTAACTGTTATTTTGTAATCGTTACCATCAATAGCAAAATAACAGTCATACTAATTGCCATTTTGAAAAGATAGCGAACCTAATGATTCGCTATCTTTATTTATCATGACGCTAATGTTATTACCAGAACACAGAATAAAGCACAGCAAGAATAATTAAAATGGCATATGCACCAAGATTAAACATCTTATCAGTTTTAAACATGTCAGGATCTAAATCGATTGCTTTATCGTCTAATACTGATGTTGCGCTACCCAAGCTTACCAGTACTATCACCGCCATGGTAAATAATAAGGTATACATCATTTGATCAAGAAACGGCATATTCAATGGCATAAACTTCAAGAATAAAGCAAATGGAATCGATAATAACACCCCAACAATTGCTCCTTTACTGTTCGTTTTATGCCAAAATAAACCTAATAAGAAAACCGCTAAAATACCAGGACTCACTAAACCAGTGTATTCCTGAATATACTGGAACGCTTGTCCGATGCCACCTAACATTGGGGCAACAATACATGCAATAACCAAGGCAACAATTGCACTGCCACGGCCAACATTCACTAACTGGCTATCACTTGAATTAGGTGAAATATATTCCTTATAAATATCCATGGTAAAAATGGTTGCCGTTGAATTCAGCATTGACGCAAGTGACGATACTATCGCAGCAGCAAGCGCGGCAAAAACCATGCCTTTTAGACCAATGGGTAAAAATTGTGTTAACCATGGATAAGCTTTATCTGCATGTGCAAAGCTAGGAATATTAGTTTGACCAATATCACCTAAACCTGCCAGTAAAGCACTGTCATGAGTAATAACGTAAGCTGCAATACCAGGAATAACAACCAAGAAAGGCACAATCAATTTCAAAAACGCCGCAAAAACAATACCTTTTTGAGCCTCACCAATTGACTTAGCCGCCAAAGTACGCTGAATAATATATTGATTAAATCCCCAGTAATAAAGGTTAGCGACCCATAAGCCACCAATTAATACCGCGATTCCAGGTAAATTCATGTATTGTGGATTATCTTGATCAAGAATCATTGTAAAGTGTTCAGGTGCTGCTGCAGCCATACGAGATAAACCACCAAATAATCCATCAGCACCGCCGATATACAACACCGCCATTACTGTTGTAATTAAACCACCCACAATAAGGAAGAAAACTTGAATAACATCTGTCCAGACTACAGCAGATAAACCACCATAAATTGAGTAAACCAATGCAAAAAGGGCCAATCCTAAAATAGAGTAAATCAGAGGGATACCAAGAATAGTTTGTAGTGCTAAACCACCCAAATATAATACAGAGGTTAAGTTAACAAACACATAAAGTGCAATCCAGAACACCGCTAAAATCGTCTTCAAATTTTTATTAAAGCGCTGCTCAACAAATTCAGGAATTGTGTAAATACCTTTATTAATAAAGACGGGTAAAAAATACTTACCGACAATAATTAAGGTTAATGCCGCCATCCATTCATAGGAAGCAATAGCTAAGCCAATCGAGTAGCCAGAGCCCGACATTCCGATAAATTGTTCAGCTGAAATATTTGCGGCAATCAGTGATGAACCCACCGCCCACCATGGCAAAGATTTACCTGCTAAAAAATAATCTTCGGTGGTTTTTGTATGCCCTTTTTTATTACGGGAAACAAATAACCCTACTCCAATAATAATTAATACATATATTACAAAGACTGCAATATCTATGCTCGATAACCCTAAATAAGACGACATGATGTAACTCCATGATAAATACTGCAACCAATTGTAAACGTTATCACAGTTTAAATGATGCGAACGGTCACAGTTTTTGTCACGACTATTTATTGATAATAGATAGTGTGTCGTAGTTCTCAGTCATCACTAAAAAGCCATATTTTCTCTATTTATTGATTCACAATGTGATAAACGAAACAGAAACCTAATACGATTTCATCTACATGAATTATTGTCTAATTGAGCCTTGAAAATGTTTTTTCTGCCCTTATGTATATAAAAAGAAGAGCTAAAATACGGCTGAATGACATTCGATTATCAATCGATATCTTATAGTAATAAAACAGAGTGCAATTTTTTGTGTTAATAACATTTTAAAATCAGCAAGTTAGTAAAAACCGCAACAAAACATTAGAAAAACTAATTAAAAGGTGTTGACGAAAACCCTTCGGAAGCATATATTAATTACACGAACTGCCAAATGGAGTTCAAACCGCTACTAAGATTCGCCTTATTAGGGAATGCCTTATTAGCACTTATATATCGAATCAAGATCCTATAACGGCTTGATTCACTTAGTTTGCTGTTAAGTCGCCTTGTCGATAACGACACACTTAACAAACAACTAAGACTATTGCTTATTATTGAGGATAGTTTTTATGCGTAATGTAGATTTCACTCCCCTATACCGCCATGCTATTGGTTTTGATCGCTTGTTTAACCTTGTTGAAGCAAGCAACTCTAAAACTCAAGCTGCGGGATACCCTCCGTACAATATCGAACAAACGGATGAGAACAACTACCGTATTACTATGGCAGTTGCTGGTTTCTCTGAAGAACGTTTAGATCTTACTCAAAACGAGAATATGCTTGTTGTGACTGGTACTCGTGCACCAGAAGAAGACAAGAACTTTATTTACCAGGGTATTGCTGAACGTAACTTTGAACGTAAATTCCAACTTGCTGATTATGTAAGTGTTGTTGGTGCTAATCTTGAAAATGGTCTGCTACATATTGATCTTTTCCGTGAAGTACCAGAAGCAATGCAACCACGTAAAATTGCAATTGGTCAATCAGCATCAGTAGCACCAACTGCCGAGTAAACTTCGCCAGTTGTAAGTGCTCCTCTCGTAATAATAACGTTGAGCTATTGGCTTTATTCGCCATGCATTATTAATGCGGGTCGCTAATAGCTCCGTAAATATTCACCCTATTATGGGTAACTTAAAAATTTAGCTGGATTGATTATTGTTATTCCCAAGGATCACATGAACCATTTTCATGGACTTTAACGGCATACTTATAACTCGCCGTTTGAATAAGAAAAACTAATCAATATAGCGCACAAAGGAATTATAAATATGAGTAAGATTATCGGTATTGACTTAGGTACAACTAACTCTTGTGTTGCTGTTTTAGATGGCGATACTGCACGTGTTATTGAAAATGCAGAAGGCGAACGTACCACAGCATCAATTATTGCCTACACTGATGGTGAAACTTTAGTAGGACAACCAGCAAAACGTCAGGCAGTAACTAACCCTGAAAATACGTTGTTCGCTATTAAACGTTTAATCGGTCGTCGTTTTGAAGATGACGAGATCCAACGTGATCTTGATATCATGCCTTACAAAATTGTAAAAGCCGATAATGGCGATGCATGGGTTGAAGCGAAAGGCCAAAAGATGGCGGCACCACAAGTTTCTGCTGAAATTTTGAAAAAAATGAAAAAGACAGCAGAGGAATACTTAGGTGAAAAAGTAACAGGGGCTGTTATTACCGTTCCGGCTTACTTTAACGATGCTCAACGTCAAGCAACAAAAGATGCAGGCCGTATTGCCGGTCTGGATGTAAAGCGTATTATCAATGAACCAACAGCGGCAGCATTAGCGTATGGTCTTGATAAAAAAGCCGGTGACAGTGTTATTGCTGTTTACGACTTAGGTGGTGGTACGTTTGATATTTCTATTATTGAAATTGATAACGTTGATGGCGAGCAAACCTTTGAAGTACTAGCAACCAATGGTGATACTCACCTTGGTGGTGAAGACTTTGATACCCGCTTAATTAACTACTTAGTAAGTGAATTTAAGAAAGACCAAGGTATCGATCTTAAAAATGATCCACTAGCAATGCAACGTGTAAAAGAAGCAGCAGAAAAAGCGAAGATTGAATTATCATCAGCACAACAAACAGATGTTAATCTACCTTACGTCACAGCTGACGCAACAGGTCCTAAACACTTGAATGTTAAGATCACACGTGCAAAATTGGAATCACTGGTTGAAGACCTAGTACAAGGTACACTAGAGCCTGTAAAATCAGCATTAAAAGATGCAAACTTAAATATAAGTGACATTACTGATGTGATTTTAGTGGGTGGTCAAACACGAATGCCATTGGTACAAAAAGTTGTTACTGACTTCTTTGGCAAAGAGCCACGTAAAGATGTTAACCCAGATGAAGCTGTTGCGATGGGCGCAGCCATTCAAGCTGGTGTGTTAGCAGGCGATGTTAAAGATGTGCTATTGCTTGATGTAACACCACTATCCTTTGGTATTGAAACCATGGGTGGTGTGATGACAACCTTGATCGATAAGAACACCACAATTCCGACAAAAGCGAATCAAGTGTTCTCGACTGCTGAAGATAATCAAAATGCAGTAACGATCCACGTCCTTCAAGGCGAGCGTAAACAAGCGGTACATAATAAATCATTAGGTCAGTTTAACCTTGAAGGTATTCAAGCTGCACCACGCGGCATGCCACAAATTGATGTAACATTTGATTTAGATGCGGATGGTATTTTAAACGTATCAGCCACAGACAAAGCAACAGGTAAAGCACAAAAGATCACGATTCAAGCATCTGGTGGTTTAACCGACACTGAAATTGAAAAGATGGTACAAGAAGCAGAAGCAAACAAAGACGCAGACAAACAGTTTGAAGAATTAGTGACTGCACGTAACCAAGCGGATCAATTGATTCACAGCACACGTAAGCAGATGACGGAAGCGGGAGATAGCTTCCCTGAAGCAGAAAAAAACAATATTGAAGCAGCTATCACAGCACTTGAAGCGGTGAAATCTAGCGATGATAAAGCAGCGATAGATACACAAACTCAAGCATTAATGACAGCAGCACAAAAAATAATGGAACATGCTCAGGCTCAAACCCAAGCAAATGCTCAAGGACAATCTGACGCTAACCAACAAAAAGCGAAAGATGATGACGTTGTAGATGCTGAGTTTGAAGAAATGAAGTAAATGTTAATGTTGTGACATCGATAAGTTGCTAAATCAATAATCGACAGCACATAGCAAAAACTTCACAAAAACTATGGGCGCAGAGATCTTTATCTCTCGCCCTTTTCGACGATTACAATAAAGAGAATCCTATTAGGCTAACTATCTGTGCCTTTTTAGATCATTAACTGTTTAAGTATGATGCTGTTTTTCGTTATCATATGTGTTAACTGCATGATTTAGAATGTTCCAGATAGTTGTCCCGATAGGGATAAGAGGTGTTACCAATGTCAAAGCGCGATTTTTATGAAGTTCTTGGTGTCGCCAAAACTGCATCTGAAAAAGAAATTAAGAAAGCTTATAAAAAGTTAGCAATGAAGTTCCACCCAGATAAAAACCCTGATGATCCAACAGCTGCTGATAAATTTAAAGAAGTAAAAGCCGCTTATGAGATTCTAATGGATAAAGAAAAACGTACTGCTTACGATCAATTTGGTCATAATGCGTTTGAAAATCCAGGGATGGGCGGTGGTCAACGTGGTGGCCATCAAGGCTTTGGTCAACAAGGTGGTTACAGCGACTTTGAAGACATGTTTGGCGGTGCTTTCGGTGATATGTTCTCCAATGCACGTGGTGGTCGAGGCGGCTTCGGTGGTCGTCATTCAACTCGCCCGCAAAAAGGTGAAGATCTTCAATACACCATGGAAATCGATCTTGAAGATGCGATTAGTGGTGCATCACGTGTTATCGATCTTCCTGTATTTGAAGGCAGTGTTCAAACCAATAAAAAACTGAACATCAAAATCCCAGCGGGTATCGAAGAAGGTGGTCGCATTCGATTAAGCGGTAAAGGTCATCCAGGTATTAACGGTGGCCCTCAGGGTGATGTTTATATTCAGATGAATATTCGCCCTCACCCACGCTACACTCGCGAAGGTAATAACCTACTTTGTAAAGCAACCACTGATTTTGTTACCGCAGCCTTAGGCGGTAAAGTGGAAGTCAATACATTAGGTGGTGCAATCAGTTTGAAAATACCTGAAGGTACGCAAACTGGTCGTAAATTCCGTCTAAAAGGTAAAGGTGTTACCGATCGTAAAGGCAACACAGGTGATTTAATCGTTCAACTTATCATTGAAACACCACTCAACCTTAGTGATCGTCAAAAAGAATTACTGAATGAGTTTGCAGCAGCTTAACCTAAATTAGGTGACGCTCTGTCTATAATAAAGCCAATATCAACGAATATATTTATTCCTTGCTATTGGCTTTTTTGCATTCAATTTAGATTAAAAGTAGGAAGACTCTATGCTGAAAAAAATCATTACTACTGGCTTATTAGTGATTACGGGCATCAGCTTTACCACTTCTTGTGTATTTGCCGCTAACATCACCGACATTAATAACGCGGTGGAGAATAGTCGTCATTTACTTGAAGGCGAAACATTTACGCTTGATCAACCTTGCCGATTCTTTAATGATTACAGCTATAAACTTTACCATTGCCAAACGATGATTGCCCCGCTGGCACTGGTCAATGACAAAACATTAGCGGCAACGAAAGAAACAGATAACCTATTACACCGTCAAATTTCATTTGTACGCAAAGAAGGTGGATTTGCGATATTTAGATTACTGCCAGTTTCACCACAATCTGAAGTAGAAGAAAGTAACGACAATAGCAGCAATACTCCACCAGCTGCGGCAAAAAAACAGTTATCTATTTTAGGTTTTAAGAGTAGCCATAAAGAACAAAAATGAGTGAATAATCGCTCTTTTAAAATACGCAGCCTATTATTTGCTGCGTATTTATGGTGATCTAAAATATGGAATCAGAAGAGTGTTTAATCTTTATTTTGCATTTGTTTTTTAAGGCGTGCTAAGTTGATTGGGTTTGAGCGAACAGTAAAAGTAATATGCTCATACTCATACTCTTCTTTGGTCACACTCATGCTTGAGCGAATTTCACCAATAATTCCGTTGGCAGTGTATGGCACGATGATTTCATCTTCAATCATCTCATTCTGTGCAATATTAACGATATATTGATGTAATTTAGTTATATCAGCGGGATTACGGGTTGATGTCATCACAGCATCAGGGAACTCAACCATCAATGCCTGTTGTTGTTCCTCACTCAATTGGTCTGATTTATTTAACACCAATTGCTTCGGAATATCATCCACACCTACTTCGTGTAGCACTTCATGTACAACATCAAGCTGTGAACGGAAAGAAGGATCTGATGCATCAACCACATATAACAATAATGAAGCATCATGCGCTTCTGCCAATGTTGAATGAAATGACGCGACTAAATCATGTGGAAGCTTTTTAATAAAACCAACCGTGTCAGAGACTAAAATACGTGGTTGAGTTATCGGTTGTAATGCACGCACAGTAGTATCAAGGGTGGCAAACAATTTGTTTTCAACTAGTACTTCACTGCCTGTTAGTGCACGCATCATTGATGACTTACCAGCATTGGTATAACCCACTAATGCGACACAGAACAATTCTGAACGTTGAGCACGACGACCTTTAAGCTCATCTTGAACACTCGCGAGCTCACGTCGTAGTTCTGCTAATTGGTCACGAATTTTACGACGATCAAGTTCAAGTGTGGTTTCACCTGCCCCCTTACCCATTTGACGTTCTTTATTACCACTGGTTGATTCACGTAAACGCGGCGCTAAATAGTTAAGGCGTGCAATTTCAACTTGTAGTCGTGCAGTACGAGTACGCGCATGACGACTAAAGATTTCAATAATAATACCGGTACGATCAAATACCTCGACACCCAGTTGATTTTCAACATTGCGCAATTGTGATGGACTTAAATCACAATCAAATACCACCACATCAGCACTACCAAAAGGTAAATCTTCAGACGGTAGTTCGCTAAAAAGCATCTCATCGACAATGTCATCATCATCGTCAAAATCATCCACAAAACCTTGGTTACCTGTAAGATGTGCTATTTCGGCCATCTTGCCAGAACCCAATACATTCATACGTTGAGTTGAACTGAGTTTTTGTGATTGAGTTCCAACGACTTTAAAACCAAGCGTAGTAACAAGACGAGCTAATTCAGCCAGTGATGCTTTGGCTTCATCACCTTTAAACTGCGGTGTTTGGATTAAAATAAGTAAAGCACGATTTTGTGAGGCTTTTGCTGTTAATTGCATAATTTTCTATACGTGCACATACGTACACCCTATTTTTATATTTGTTTCATCCTACGCTGTTATCAATCAGCTTTATATAAAAATAGACTGTCGTTTAGGTTATCACTTAACCATCTACACCTTTTTTCCCTCTTTTCGAAGATAACGCTGAGTATTAGCGGTTAATATTGCTGTTAATTGTGCTATCGACATTTGGTGATGCTTAGCCAAAGCCGCGATCACAGCAACCACCATACTCGGTTCACCAACCTCTCCGTTATATTTACATGGCGCATCAGATTCAACTAACATCATCGATAGCGGTATATTCTGCACAAATTGCCAATAATGATCATCGACAAAAATCCACGGACTCACTGAAATAAAATGTCCTTGTTGCTGTAACAGGGCTAATTGTATCGTAGTACCTTCGTACCAATGAAATAAAGCCCCTATTACACTGTATTGTTGTAATATAGGTAATGCTAACTCGATATCATCTTCCACCACATGTAAATTAACAGGCAGGTCATAGTCCGCTGCTATAGCAACAAACCGAGCCATTAGTTGTGCACCTTGCTGTTTTATATGTAGCTTTTCGGTTGCTGTTTTATCATCAAGATAAAAGAACGGTATACCAATCTCACCAATACCACTCAACAAAGTATGATGCTGATGGATCAACGCAATCACCGCTTCTATCATTGTTTTATCAGTAGTAACTTCAGGGTGTATACCTAAAAACAATTCAATCGAATTAGGATATTGTTGCTTTAATTTCAATAGTTGCTGAGCGCTATTAAGCGTCATTGATACCGCGCCTATTTTATTACCCGCAGCAATAAAAGAAGCTATATTTTCAGGTGCAACCGATTCTAAATGGCAATGAATATCTGTGATCATAATAATTAATAATATCCTAGCGTTATTCAAAAAAATGAAAGTTTTAGTCATTATAGATTACTAAAATTATTCTAATAACCATTAATATGCAAGATAACTCTTTGAATAGTGATTTTTCTTTAAACCTGCAGCGTTAATATCAAAATTAGCCCTCTTACTTTAAGGATTGTATTCATATTGCTAAAATTTAGGCTTTTAATATAAATCCCTTTAATTATATTATTTTTAACCAAAAAATTTATTTACTATAAATAGACAGTCAAATAATCAATAATCCATTATTCCCTCATAAATATTCATATAGATTATTATTCTAAATCATCTAATAACTAAAAATAGTCATGTTGTTAATATAAAGAAAGATAATGAGAGTAAAATAAAACTCTTACGTCAATATATTGACATATAATAGTTATCAGTATCGATGCTCATTAAATGACTATCACACTTTATTTTTAACAGCCTATAAGAATGTATATAATAATGAAGAAAAAAAACAAACAAATACTTATAAACCTCATAAATATTAGCTTAGCAAGCTTTTCACTTCATGCATTAAGTGCAGAAAATAGTAATTACTATCAAGACCATAATAGCCATTTTATTGGCTATACATCAGATGTTGATGCCTTTCCATATATGGATGATAATGGTAGCTATGCCAATATTAATCGAGATAATTGGGAAGGATTTATTAATGATAAAGGAGAAATCGTTCCAATAATAGGTGATGTCACGGCCATTACTAACACATTTTATTATAAAACACCTGATTGTAGTGGCACTCAATATGTGAAATTATCCCCTTCGCGAAGATATAATGAAGGTGTAAAAGGTTATATATTTGAACAATCGCCAAAGACAGAAAAGATACGCCAATATACAATAGAACGCGATCTATTTGATTTGGATTGTATGAACGATCTTTTTGGTGATGAGGCCGTATCTCAATCAGTAATTAATGCTGATGGAAATTTGATCTGTACCGAATCAGAGCAACAAGTATTACGTACAGAGTGGGATAAAGCCATTAATGCAACAGCAGAAGAACGCAACAAGTACGGTGAACAAATTAGTGCGACATTAGATAGAATTACGGATCTCGTAAGAGATCAACCTTTAGTCCTTGCAAAGGTTAATGGTGAAGGTATAGATATAACCCATCGTTACCCTTGGATGGGATTTAAAATTGACGAAAAGCATAATGTAACAGCTTATATAAAAGGTGCTGATTTTAGTCAACCGATCGAGCTCGTTAATGTTGAACATTTACCACAACCACTACAAACCGTATATCCTCGAACTTCACATGAAGTGACCGTCCATATTAGATATAATAATGATCTGAGTTATGTAAATGTTTCTCAAGGTCTCGATATAACGGAAGGCCAAATAACAGTAAATAAACCATCAAAAGGTATATACGATATTAGCTTTCCCGAAGCTTTTGTTCCTAAACAAAGTAATATTAATGTATTGCAATTATTATGCTCTATAAATAGTGGTGCTGATATTTACGCAGCAAACACAACTATTGGCTATCATAAACTTGACCATAAAAATATTATTCGCGTAACAACAAGTTTAAAAGGAAAGCCATTTGATAGTGATTTTTCTTTAAATATTCAGCATTAAAGAAAAAAAAGCCGCTTATTTTTCCCTATTACCTAGGAAGAAATAAGAAGCTTTTTATTACCATTAATTCGATACTATTATTTAGCTGGTGCTACTGAGGGTGTCGTATCTGATGTTACAACAGCAGCTTTAGTTACCGCCTGTGTATTTAATTTTGGTTCCGTGGGTGCGGTAATTCCTGCTTGCTGAAATTGCTGCTGCATAGCTAACATTTGCTGTTGTTGCTGATGCATTAACTTCGCCATATTCGCTTGCATTGTATTAAAATCACTTGGACTGCCCATTGTATTCCAAGAATTTGCAAAAGCTTGATTCATTTCAAGTTGCTGTTTCTGCATCGCATCAAAAAAGTGTTTATCTACTTTTTGATTATGGTTATTACCCTGAAATTGCACAATTTCATAATGGAATGGACCTTGTGGGGTTTGTAATACACCTTTAGTTATACTCTTCTCACCATCTTTGGTTTTAATTGTATTGGTGGTTTGATCAGGTAAAACCTTTGTATTAGCTTTTGCTATCATTTGACGATCAACACTTTGAATCCAACCTGTATTACCATTGGTTGTATCGCCTACTTTTTCCCAACCTTTATTTTGATAAATGGTAATTAACGGCACATCTGATTTAATTTTTTCAACCACAGGAGAAGTAATGCTTGGGTTTTCATACACTTTAATGGTTTGAATACTACTATCAGCCCATGCAGCAGTACTTAGACAAGTAACAGCTACAATACCTGTAATTGCCATCGCTAAACGTTTCATATCAACCTCTCATGCATATTTACTTAATTTAAAAATAGATTAAAAACGGTGACTATAAATAAGCAAATTTTTCTATTATATTAAGCTCTGAAAATGAATTTAAAATGAATAACACCACCTTTATATTGTTAATAATCATACAGAAATGAAATATAACTAATTAAAAATAGAATTATTTATAAAAATAAATTTCTGCCGTTAATAATAACGACAGAATTGACGATCAATCTTGCTTAATAATAATTTCACGAGGATAATGCTTTTCTTGCTCATTAATCTCATATTCAGATGTACCTTGGCCTAAATCACCAATTGGTGCTTCGGTAGCAACATCAATACTCACGCCAAATTCATGCTCACGCGCTTTAAATGCATCAAAGATCTTTTTTTCTGCAACAGTTAATCGTGTAAGATCTTTTCCTTCAAGAGTAAGCACTTGATCTAATAGTTTTTTATCTTCAGGTGACATAATAACCAGCCTTTCTTATATAAGTATTACATTATATTTATATACGATACGCCATTAAGGTTAATATACTAGTAACTTATATTGTATGAACTTGAGCAATTAATTTTCATTTGTGATCCTTTATTTTTGCAAGCTCGTGTTAACGCCATTAGTAATAAGTTTACGCAACCATTGGTGGCTAGGATCTAAATCAAAATGTTTATTCCATAATAATAAATAACCACCAGGCTCTAATTCAATCGGAATAGGACGAATAACTAAATCAGTATTTTCAATCATTGCAAGTGCAGGGCCTGAGGGATAACACATAAATAAATCACTCTGCTCACATAACTTCGCTGCAGCATAAAAATCCGTCATATTAACGGCATTATCAAGTTGCTTATTCTCAAGCGCTAATATTTCATCAAGCAACCATCGCTTTAACCCGCCAATACTGACTTGTAAATGGCGGTATCTTAAAAATGCATCTAAATTCCAAGGCTTAGTCAAAGCTGGATGCCCTTTACGCATTAAACATACAGGATAGTCACGGGCTAGTTCAATATAATTCAACGAGGAAGGTACATTACGATAATGGCTAGCTGAACGCTCATCCCACTCAAAAATACCAATTCCAAAATCAATTTCACAACGCAGTAAACGCTGTAAGCTATCATCATTCCATGTTTGACTGGTTAAACTAATATCCGGTGCTTGCTGAAGCATCTGCGGCATAAAGCGAGGATAAGTTAATGAGTATGCCGTTTCGACTAGATCAATATGAAATTGACGCTGACTAAGTGCAGGATCAAACAGTTCAGCACGTGTTAACTGGTTAATTTGTTGTAAAATATCTGATACAGAATCAGACAGAGATAACGCTTTAGGTGTTGGACGTAAACCATAAGGTGTCCGCTCAAATAAAGGATCGGCAAATGTTTGACGTAATTTAGCAAGCTGCTTACTTACTGCTGATTGACTAAGGTGGAGTCGTGCTGCTGTCGCCGTAACACTTTTTTCCTCCAACAATACATTCAATATTCGCAATAAATTGATGTCAAAGTTTTTCATTTACAACTCCCTTATCATCATTCTAAATCAGACACATATATCACAGTGTTAACACGCGACTACGCAGATGTTGATGTGCTGAATCGGAAATATCATTACCCCACGCTTGGCGCTGTAATTGTTGTGCAGCAACCAAAGTCGAACCAGAGCCAAAAAAAGGATCTGCAACGATATCGCCAACAGTTGAACTCTGCTCAATTAATGTTGTTATCAATGGCACTGGCTTTTCTGTAGGATAACCACGATAAACGCGCTTACATTCAAGTACATCAGGAATAGATAAGTTCGCTAATTTACGCTTACCTTTTTCAAAGAAAAGAATAAATTCATAACGAGCTCGATAATGATATCCCATTCCTATTGCGACTTTATCCCACACGATTGGTTTCCAAAACTTAAACCCAACTTGCTCCGCAATGGGTTTGATATAAAACATGGTTTCTTGATCACAAAAAAGATAGAAATGGCTGTTAGGCTTTAAAACACGATAGGCTTGTTCTAATAGCATTTGAAATCGTTGATTAGGGAAGATATCAAACCACTGGTTACTTGAAGACTTGCTATTTTTTAGCCGCGTGGTTGTACCAATTTTACGATGCTTTTCTAACGACTCATACGGAGGATCAGTGATCAAAAGATCGATACTATTATCGGCTAATGAAGACAGCCACTCGACGGCATCTTGTTGATATAATTGCATTGAAAAACCCACACTAAACATTAAAAAACCATAACGCCTACTCATTAATGAATAGGCATTACTTACGCTAAGTGTTGTAGCAAAAAAAGATCAATATAGATAGCAACAAGCATCTAAACACCGGTAATTTTACTCAACTGTATTATTTACCATCATTGTGAGTTTTCTTGCTTCACGTTGGCAAAGTGGCGTTAAACGGGCCATATTATTTGTTATAAAATTATCAACGAAAGCCGCATCAACATCTCGATAAGTATTTAGTACTTGTCCCATCGCTTGTTGTACTAACTGTGATTTATCCGCTGCTAGAAATAAAATCGTCTCACAAAGAAGCGTAATATTTGTCTGTTGTTTATGGTGTAGGTGCGCTAATACTGACGCCCTTTTTAACCAAACACTGTCAGATTCACGCCATTGAATAAGATAACGTTCTAAATCTGGCTCTTGAAGTATCACCTTACCAATAAGGTTCGTCACAAGACGATCTAATGTATCAACATTGTCCGCCGTTTCTAACATTTCAAGATATACATCAAAAGAAGCGAGTGTTTGATATTCAGGGTAATACTCACCAGCATCTAATGCCAAATAGCGTTCTTCTCGATAAACTCCCGACCATAACCACAATAATAAGCGATGGTAGTTTTCAATATTATCAATACTGGTATGCGCAATCGCTAATTGAAATATTTTATGCCGTTTTTCAGGACTAACACCATAAAAGAGTTGTTGACTATTAAGATCATACTGCATTTTTTTTGCAACAAGTGTACTGCCTTCAGCCACTAAATGTTGCTGCATAAAGATAACCATTGGTATAACTAATGACATAGCCGTTCCTCTTTGTTATCTCTCATTACTGCTGAACATTAAGGCATGTAATGGTTAATAACTTTATTATAATCAATATTGTTATGTTTTTTGATTGATAAAAACAAGTATTCCGACTTTTTCATATTGCGACCTAAATCTCAAATCATTTATGCTATTTTCATGCAATTTACACCACTAATATTCAAATGGGAATGATACTCGTTTATATTTGCATTGTAAGTTTGCATTTATCACAGTTCAAAATAATAACCATTCTCATTAGTATTCACAAAAATCATTCTTTATGGGTATCATTGTGAAAACTAAGCTTAAATTCCTTACACTTTGTGCTGCTACTCTTTGGTCACTAAACTCTTTTGCAGCCACTTATCCCATTACCGTAACCGATGTGGCAGGACGTACTATTACATTTGACCACCAACCACAAAATATAGCCCTCTCAACTAGTCGTATTTTTCCTTTACTTGAAATTATTTATCAACAAAATGCAGCTAAGCACCTTGTTGCTGCTCGCGATGATATGCAGTTCTCTGCACCAAGTATGTATGCCAATTACATCAAACACTACCCTTCACTCAAGCATGTTCCTAAAATTGGGCTTATAAAATCAGGGGAATTTGATGCGGAACGATTCATTAATTTAAAACCAAAACCTGATTTATTTATCGTTGATCTCTCCAATATTAAATTGGCACAAGATAACGGTTTATTAAAAAAATTAGCCGATGCTGAAATTAAAGTTATCGCGGTTGATTTTCGTGAAAACCCAGTCGAAAATACAATTAAATCAGTTGAGAGTGTTGCCAAAGCTGTTGGCCGAGAAAAGCAAGGACAAGCCTTTGCCCATTACTATCAGGATCATGTTGACTATTTGAAGCAAACGCTTGCTCAATACCCTAATCTTACTCCCAAACGTGTCTTTATTGAACGTGCAGCAGGTTACAGTGACTCATGTTGTCGCACATTTGCAGGTGGTAATATGGGGGCTTATATTCCATATTTAAAAGCGATTAATATTGCAGATAAACCTTTAAAAGGTGCAGTGACCGGTCAAATGTCACCAGAAACAGTGATCACAGCTCGCCCAGATGTTTATATTATGCAAACCACTGGTTGGATTAACGATAAAGGCCAGCCAACGCATGGTATTCCATTAGGTTATACACCTAACCCTGCTGCGATAAAAACAGCCACATCAGCATTAATGGGGCGCAATTGGTTACAGGCTGTCAGTGCTTATCAAACCAAAAATATCTATTCGATTTACATGCCTTTTTACAACTCACCGTATAACTTAGTCGCGATGGAATATTTTGCTAAGTGGATCCATCCCAATGTCTTTAAAAATTTAAATCCCGAGAAAACCTTTGAAGAAATGAATAAGCAGTTTGGTCATCGAACTATCAGTGGTGATTTTGGCCAAAATAACTTTAAGGCTATGCAATAATGACCTCAATTCGACTTGAGTTAAAGACACACAACATTCGTAATCGTAACAAGAAAATGGCCTTAGCTATTTTCTTGGTACTGAGTATTCTTTGTGTTATTGCCGATATTTTCATTGGCTCACAAGGACTGACTTTTACTCAAGTGATCCACGCTCTCATTCACCCTCAAACGAGTGATATTGCCAGTAAAATTATTGTCTGGGATATTCGCATGCCAATGGCACTGATGGCACCATTAGTTGGTGGTGCTTTAGCTTTAGCTGGTGCGCAAATGCAAACAACATTAAACAATCCTCTCGCCGATCCTTATACATTTGGTGTTTCAGCTGCGGCAGGATTTGGCGCATCATTAGTGATCACCAATGTTGTTGCCATACCCTTTATTCCTGCACAATATCAAATCGCATTAATGGCATTTCTAATGTGCTTATTAACAACCTTTTTAATTGCGGCGATTTCATCAGTAAAACGAATTTCAATTGAAGGAGTAATGCTATTTGGTATTGCAGTCATGTTTGCGTATGACAGTTTACTTACTATGATGCAATATGTTGCCAGTGAGACACAGCTACAAACATTGGTATTTTGGCAAATGGGATCACTTGATCGCGGTAGTTGGGCTAAAATCACGGTGTTGGCGATTGTATTGCCAATTGTATTATTGATCATGATGAAAGATGCATGGCAATTATCAACCCTCAAAATTGGCCATGAGCGCGCTCAAGCGATGGGAGTCAATGTTAAGCGCTTACGGATTAAAACCTTATTATTGGTATCCGTCATTACATCTTTAGCAGTTTCATTCGTCGGGGCTGTTGGCTTTGTCGGGCTGGTTGCTCCTCATATTGCACGTATGGTCTTAGGTGAAGATCAGCGTTACTTCTTACCAGCTTCATTCCTTGTTGGTGCAGTACTGCTTGAGCTTGCCTCTATTGCAAGTAAGAGCATTATGCCTGGTATTATTTTACCGTTAACCGTTGTGATGTCGATCATCGGTATTCCTTTCTTTATCTATCTGATCATTAAAAAAGGTGGACGTTTTTAATGGCACTTACAATTAATGATATTTCAGTCGCATTTGACAATAAAACAATCTTAGATAACTTATCACTGCCAGCCATTGCGTTGGGCGAAATGGTGGCGATTATTGGTAAAAATGGTGCTGGTAAATCAACTTTACTGCGACATATTACGCAGAATCTACGTCAACATTCACATCAAATTTTATTGCATAGTAAGCCATTAACCTTAGAAAGTATTGGCTACTTACCTCAAGATCATCGTATTTCAGCCACCATTACAGTAGTTGAATTATTGATCACGACCTTAAATATGGGATCACACTCTTTATTTGCTAAAGCGAACAGTACCGAAAAAAGCTTACAACTATTAAAGCAAATGGGAATTTTACACTTAGCCAATAAAGTTTGTACTGAATTATCTGGCGGTGAAAGCCAAATGGTAGGACTTGCACAGGCTGTTATTAACCAACCTCAAGTACTGATACTTGATGAGCCAACTTCTGCTCTTGATATGCATAACCAAATGAAGCTTCTTGATTTTGTGAGAAAATATAGTCAAGAAAGCCAAGCCTGTGTATTAATGGTTATTCATGATCTTAATTTAGCCATTCAATATTCAACCAAAGTTGCCGCCTTACACCAAGGTAAACTCTTTGCTTATGGCGATCCAATAACCACAATTACACCACCTTTAATTTGGTCGGTATTTGATGTTGATTCACACGTTGCTATTATCGATGATCGGCCAATTGTCATAGCAAAATCAACCCATCGACCACATTAGATCAACATTAAATAAACACACTATATTAATTACGCCTCAGCAGCCTGAGGCGTAACAATGTATCTACCCGTTGGTTGCCATCACAATTTTTTTAGCCAAAGACATCGCTAAATTATTATCATAATAAGCGGCTTCATTAATAAAATGAGGATATGCTTCATAATCACCTTGCCAATACACTTGTGTGCCATCAAACAAAGTAAAGATCGGATCACCATTACGTAGTGGTTTAAAATCATTATCTTGTACAGATCGGTGTACCATGCCAATGCGCTGTCCTTGCTCATCCACTGGTAATGACAGAGTTTCATGGTAACGGAATGCTTCATAACTTGGAATTAATGGAATAATCTCGTTGGTATTATGCAAATGAACAAAATCAAGAATATGTGTTGTCATTTCATTCATCCAATCAAGGATATCTTGTCGAATCACCGATTGTGGCTGCGGTCCGACTTCAACAATCACACCTTGTGATGCGATGGTACTAAGGAAATGATTTTGTTCAACTGGAGTATGATCTTCAAATACCACGACAGCATCGGGCATCTGCATTTTAATATAGGCTCCCATCTGACGATTAAAGCTATCCGATTGCAGTAAAATTAAAGATGGTCCCATATTACTGGTGGTATTATGTAGATCGATAATAAAATCAACACGTGCATTACCTTTTGGACCGAGCTGTTGATTGATTGCTTTAGCGCGGCTCTGTTCATAGCTTGCCAGATTATTATTGGCTAAATCAGCTAAAGTAAACTGACGGTTTAAATCATGGTCAACATAACGTTTATTATCATCATGTGCTTTAGGGTTCGCAAATACAGTTTCAACGCTAAAACTATCGCGTTCTAATACGGTTGATTGTTGCCATTTGCGTAACAAGTAAATGCCACTAAATTCATTGCCGTGTGTACCACCAACAATCGCTACCTTTTTTATTTTACTCATCCTTGTGTCCTAATATATTCACTGATAAACCTCAGTGTACTGACTTTAATTTCTTTTGGAAGTCTATTTATTAGACAAAAAAGTGATTATATATCACTAAATTGGGCGAGTTTGAGCCAATTTTAAATAGGAATGAAGTTGACCATTTTTATATTCGATAGCCGAATGAATATTAACATAGCGATTAGCATATACAGCACAACGATAGCAATTATCCCCCTTGATAATTTCAATCTCGATAACACCATCGACTAATTGCCACTGCCCTTGAGTATGCAGCCGATTAAATAGCGTATATTCATCTAAAGTTCCATCAGCATGTAAACGCAGTTCAGTGATATACCCTGCACTGCAAGTTTTAATCCAATACTGTTGATAGATTTCTTCAGGTTGAAAATTACGCTTCGTCTCTAACCAGAGATTCATCACGGGCTGTTGCTCAGCCCCTAATACGGGTAATTGATCGATCTCAAGTAAGCGTACGCGTTCAGTTTCACGATAAAATAATTGTAACAGTTGCAACGTCTTTTTTTCAAACATCCTTGTTCACCAAATAAGCAGCGCATGTGTTGATCAGTAATCTATTCATTTACTGACCTAGAATAATATTTTATTTTAATCGATAGCGACAATGGCGCCTAAAAGCTCGTATGATAATGCAGTCAATATCACATTAAATTTGCCACAAAACAAACACTCATCACCTCATGTCTTTTTTGTTATTACATTTGCACTTTACCACGTAATTGCTTGGTCTTACCCCGTTGATTTTTCTTGTCCATTCTTCGCACCTGAGAACCTTTAGTTGGTTTTGTAGCGCGACGAGCTTTTTGCACCGTCATTACACTCTGAATCAACTGTGTTAAGCGTGATAAAGCTTCTTCTCTATTCATTTCTTGAGTGCGGTGTTGTTGGCTCTTTAAAACAATCACGCCATCTTTAGTAATACGGCTGTCTGAGAGTTTTAGTAACCGTTCTTTGTAAAACTCAGGTAAAGATGACCGCTTGATATCAAACCGCAAATGAATAGCACTCGATACTTTATTAACGTTCTGCCCACCAGCACCTTGAGCGCGAATTGCCGTTAATTCAATCTCCCAATCACCTAAACTGACAGCATTAGAAATCACTAGCATCAATATTTACCTCTTTTTAACGCTGCTATTATACTAGCCAATACTACCACACTCATTACGCGAATAAGTATCAACCAACATCACCAACGAATAAGAGTTATTTGGTAAATATAAAAAAGCCTGATCTATTACAATAGATCAGGCTTTTATTAAGATAATAAAACGCAAATATGATGCTTATTAAGCCGTAATTAATATTGTGAATTAACTACAACTTCCTCACCATAGATGCCATTCTTAGCAATCGGACGGTTAGTTGAGTTAGCTGGACGCATAACACGAATACCCACAGCACCCGCATCACGAGCTGCGGTAATATCACCATCAGAATCACCATAATATACTTTAATATTTTCAGCTTTTATGTACGGTGTTTTAGTATTTGTCGTTTTACTAGAACCTGCAAAAATAACTTTATTCATATGCTTAATACCAAACACGTCTTTTAAATATTGCGTGGTAATTTCACATTTTGATGGATCGCGACCAGTAATAAAGTAAATATCATCACCACGCTTTTGGTGCATAGCTATTAATTCTTTACCTATTTGTTTGGGAATACTGAATTTCTCCCATTCACAATTCATTTTATCCCAGAATTTCTGATCTTTTAAATAGCTAAAATTGTTTGGAGAAAAGACTTGTTTGCCACGATAAAAACCTGGAGAGCTAAATAATACAGTATCATCAACATCAAAACCTACCGCCATTGGTGGTTTGCCTTTTAATTGCTGAGCAATTTGATCCACAGTTACCCAATGAACACTTTTAGGCTGTCCCATTTGTGTTAATTGAATAGTGCTGTATCCTGTTTCAGTCGCAGGCACTTTTGGCTCTGCCATTACAGAACTAGAAACAAGACTCAAAGCAAGCAAAGAAGAAATAGTAATCGCAGTAAATGTCTTTTTCATTTTAGAATCAATAATCAAAAAATTGAATTGATAATCTAACGATTCATATTTATATATAAAGTGATAGTTATCACATTAAACCGTTATTTTATCTGGAATATAAGATTCATAAAAAATAAACGCAAAAAATAACACGTAATTGATTTGGTGAAATTTAACCAAACATATTAATATTTACTACTTTTCATTGCTAATAATTGACATTTTATTGAAATAACTTGAACTAAGTTACTTTATTATTACTCTTACTAATATTCTAACCAATAAATATTTATAGTGATTGATAATACGATGAAAAAATTACTTCTACCTATTATGCTAGGTGCATTACTTACCGGTTGTAATGAAACAACTGCAAATAACAGTGACAACTTTACTGTTCAACAAAAAGCACAAATTGAGCAAATTGCGAGTCAATATATTATTAATCATCCCGATGTATTAGTAAAAGCATCTCAAACATTGCAGCAACAGCAGATGCAAGCTCAACAAGTTGAAGCTAAAAAAGTCGTGATTGCAAATGCTAATCAACTTATAAATGACAAAGCAACCCCATTCATCGGTCCAAAAGACGCAAAAGTAAATGTCATTGAGTTCTTTGATTATCAATGCATGTACTGTTCTAAGATTGCTGATACCGTCAAGCAATTAGAAGAAAAAAAACCAGATGTGAAGTTCATATTTAAAGAAACACCTATCTTTGCATCGCGTTGGGAGGCTTCAAAATATGCCGCAGATATGGGTAATTGGATCTACCAACAAAAAGGTGGAGCAACATACGCTAAATACCATAATGCCGTATTTGCAACAGGTAAAGATGAAGGTAAATTAACCAAGAAAGATATTAATACTATCGCAACAAGTGTTGGTGTTGATGTATCTAAATTTGATGCAAATAATACCTTTATGAATAACTTTGAGTTATTTAGTAAATTAGGTTTCCAAGGCACTCCTGCATTAATTGTGATGCCAACAACTAATATCACTACTGATAATATTACTATTATTAACGGTTATAATCCTGATGCGCTTAAAAAAGCCATCAGTGATCTGCAAACAAGCACTAAATAATAGCCAAATTGAAACAACAAGATAGAACACAACAAGACTTAATATTATGTCTTGTTGTGTTATTACTTAAATATTAAGCTTAGTAATACTGAAACATCTTTTGTACGTCTTTATAATTCTTTGTTTGTGTTAGTGATAGCATTAATAAAATACGTGCTTTTTGTGGATTGAGTGTTCCAGCTGCAACAAAACCATATTTCGCATCATCAATTTCAGCAGCTAGTGTCGTAGAACCTGTAGGAACTCGTGAACTACGTACAACCATTGTCCCCTCTTTACTTGCTTTGGCTAATTCATCAAAAATAGCTTTATACATATTACCGTTACCCACACCAGCACTGACAATACCATCAAATTTAGCATTCACTAACGCAGTTACAGGTAATGCTGACGCATTGGAGTAATTATAAACGATGCCTACTTTTGGTAAGGTGGTCAGCTTCGATACATCAAAATGTGTTGCTGTTGTATGATGACGCTCAGGCGCACGTTGATAAATAACATCACTATTATGGATATAACCTAATGAACCAAAATTAGGCGATCGGAAAGTATCAACCGCTGTCGTGTTTGTTTTTGTAACATCACGTGCATCTAACACGGTATCGTTCATTGCAACTAATACGCCGCGTCCTTTTGAATCTTTATCTACCGCCGTTACAACAGCGTTATATAAATTAGCCGGACCATCTGCACTCACTGCAGTTGAAGGTCGCATAGCACCAACAAGCACAACGGGCTTATCACTTTTAATTGTAAGATCAAGAAAATAAGCAGTTTCTTCCATAGTATCAGTACCATGAGTAACAACAACGCCATCAACATCATCTTGCGCTAAGAATGCATTAATACGTTTTGATAGAGTCAACCATACTTGATCATTCATATCTTGCGAGCCAATATTTACAACCTGCTCGCCGCTGATATCCGCTATTTTTGTCATTGAAGGTACAGCGTTAATTAATGATTCAATGCCAACTTGACCCGAGGTATAAGCTGATTCCGTTACCGATTGCCCAGCACCGGCAATGGTTCCACCCGTTGCTAAAATTTTGATATTAGGTAAATCAGCAGCAACAGACATTGAACTAACACATAAACCAGCAACAAGCATAGCAATACAGACAGGATTTTTATTCATCACTCACACCATAAGTTATATTGTTAATATTTATTTACGGTATGGATAATATTATTAATAGAATATTTTTTTGCGCTTAATGTCACTATTTATGCAGAATGAGAGTGACCATAATCACACAAAAGACACCAACGCTATTATTGGAATTAAAAGACCATCATGAACCAAACACAAACAAAACATTTTTATAACAACCATTCAAAAACTATGTAATTGCCATTATAGGATCAATGCTATAACAATCCGTTTGGCATTCATCACCAATGGTTGTATTAATATATTGTAATAATATTTCGGTATTCTCTGCTTCCCAAACACATTGAAAATAGCCTTCTTCCACATAAATAAAAGTAGAATGCAATAGCATTTTATTAGGTAATTCGCGCTCAAAAAAAGCAATCTCATTAATATTTTGTTGTTGATTAAGAAGATGATGCTGACTGACAAAAAACATTACCTACACCTTGTAAAAATAATCATGGGTTAAGTGTAGACATAAAATAATCAAACTTTTCCATTTATATCAAATATAGCGTTTACAAAAATATTCCTGTTGGCGCTAAATTTAGGCATATAGTTATATATTCAGTTAATTTTGCGTAATTAAATTAATGACTATAATGACTTATGTGTTAGAAATTATTAATGATGGTTTTTATATTTACATTTTTGGATTGTTATTTAAACAATGACACCAATAATGCACAAATTACCTCCACTAGATATTTAGCTACCAGATTTTATAAGGGGTTAACAATCATTTTACTGTATCCTAGACATCTTTTATGTGCTCGCCGCTATAATGCGACCAGCTGAACAAATGCTCCTTACTTAGACATTTTTATGCATTTCAACCAAAATATACCAGTACGCTTCCCTAAGGGGATTTTCGCAATGTGGAGTGTTTATAGCTTCACAGGTGCCGCTATTCTTGCTTCAATCGTGTTTTCACTGTTGTTGTTTTTATCTATTGATGACGATCCCTTAATGAAATTCCTTTTTGGCGGCTTGGCTGTCATTTTTGAATTGGGGAAATTTTTTGCATGGTACGAAGTTGGAGAACGCAAAGCGCGACGCAACTACAGTGGCACTTTCACCGCCTTTACCTTTTATGCCGTACTAGCTGCAATTTCTATTGGTGGCTCGGTGGGAGGGATAAACAGTGCCACGAATAAAGCCCACAGCGAAGCTAATGTGCAACAAAGTAAGATCAATGCATTTAATATGCAAATTCAAGCCATTGAAAAACAAATTGACCTTAACAATATTGCTGCTGAAAAATACATTCAAATGGAGCGTATTGCTTCTGGTGTTACTCGTATCCAAAAAGAAAACGAAGCATTACGTAAGCAACAACAACAAATCGCAATTGAACGTGATACTACACCCATTGTTGGGCAAGGTTCTGTTCTTGGTTTAATTGATAGTCTTGCGACAACTTTTAATGTAAGTAACCAAGCAGCACAACTGGGATTAGTTATTTTCCTATCAGTATTGCTTGATTTCTTTGCTGCTTTTTTTGTTGGGTTGATTGGTGAAGAAAATCGCTTCCGCTATCAATTTAAACGTCAACAGCTTATGTCAGTTAATGGCTATAATCTTCAAGATCAGCCGCAATTATTGAATCATTTTGACCCATCAATGGTGGGAACATCATCCATTACAGATATTGATGATGCTGACGAAATTATTGTAGAAGAATTGGAGCCAGAGTTACCAAAAACGCCATATGAACAAGCGGTGGAAGCGCTGAGTAAAAACCAAGTTAATTGCAGTAAACGTGCTGTTAGCCAATTACTCAAGCTTACCGCAGATGAAGTCGATGCTATTTTTCATCAGCTACTTGATCAAGGTATTGTAAGTAAAAAGCCAAACAATCATTATCAATGGCACGGTATACAACAGCTCGCAAACTAAGCTCTCTTGATCGTATCATAAATACAGAAGTCCAAAACAGATAGGTATGTTTTGGACTTTTTTATACCCCAAAAGTGCCAATACCGACATATAATTTACGCATAATTAAGAATCGTTATTTTTAATTTGGAAAAATTTACAAATTTTCATTTATCTAAAGCACTTCATCATAATTACAGGTAAAATTGCGAAACTTTATTTCAGAAACATGCTTTCTAATGATCACTTTTCATCGTTTCAAGCAATTTTGTACTCATTCATTTATTGCTGTCAGCACTTTGACCCTATTTGGCTGTGCACAACCATTATCAATGACAAAAACAGCTACCTACAGTAACGTTGATAACTACAACACTATTTTATTAAAAAAAACATTACCTTATATTCAAGCGAATCCTAACAAGACAGCATTTTATCCTCTTGGTGATGGACAAGCCGCTTTGCTTGCTCGATTAGCTATTATTGAAAGCGCTCAAAAATCGGTAGATGTTCAATATTATATCTATCGCGATGACGCAACCAGTAACTTACTTACATGGTATTTATATCAAGCAGCAGAACGCGGTGTACGTGTACGTCTTCTATTAGATGATATGCAAAATCGTGACGACCAAGCATTAGCTAATTTATCTGCGCACCCTAATGTCGAAGTCCGTTTATTTAATACTTTTGGTAATCGTAGTTTTAAGCCATTAAGTTTTTTAACTGATTTTGATCGTTTAAATAGACGTATGCATAATAAAGCAATCATTGCCGATGGTGTCTTTGCCATTACAGGTGGACGTAATATTGGTGATGAATATTTTTCTGCTAATAATAGCGTTGAATTTGGTGACTTTGATTTATTGATGATGGGTAAAATTATTCCTCAAGTCGCACGACAATTTGATGAATATTGGAACAGTAGACCCGCAACACCGATAGAAATGTTAGTCACTGAGGCGAATTTACCTACCACAGATCAACTGCAGCAATGGAAAAAAGCACAAAAGCAGTATTTGAGCTCTGATTATGCACGCTCACTAAAACAGCATCCTATGGCGAAAAAATTATCTAATCAAACCTTGCCATTCTATTGGGCTGATGCTGAACTTGTTTATGACACACCTTACAAAATAAAACACAGCCAAGATAATTTATTATTGCATCATTTATCAACAATGATTAGCCAAGCTAAAACGGATTTTTTGCTTATTTCGCCGTATTTTGTACCGACTGAAGCGGGAGTAAAAGCCCTTGTAAAAGCCGCTAAACGTGGCTTAAACATTACAATAGTTACCAATTCATTAGCGTCAAATGATGTGTTTGCCGTGCATGGCTGGTATGCAAAATACCGTAAAGACATGCTTGAAAGCGGCATTAAGCTTTATGAAATAAAAACCGATCCTAAAATAAAGAAAAAACACTCATGGTTAGGCAATTCTCGTTCAAGCTTGCATGCTAAAACATTTATTATTGATCGTAAAAAAGTCTTCGTTGGCTCATTTAATTTTGATCCAAGATCTGCTTATTTAAACACAGAGTTAGGTGTCATTGTCGATTCTCAACCCTTCTCTGATATTTTTTATGCTGATTTAGATCGCCTTTTAGAAAAAAGTGCTTATCGCTTATCTCTAGATAACAATAATGACATTATCTGGACGGATGATACTAATGGAAAGCAATTTGACTCAGAGCCAGATAGTGGCGCAATGCTTAAAATAGGAGCATGGCTGGCTGGTGCGTTACCAATAGAAAAACACCTATAAAAAAGCCCTTCATGAATAACACCATGAAGGGCCAATAATATAAAAACAGTACTGACTTAGCCTTTGCTACGTAGTGCTGTTTTTTTAGATGCATGCTTTTCAATATATTCGATAATCATACCGGCAATATCTTTACCTGTTGCTTTCTCGATACCTTCAAGGCCTGGTGATGAGTTAACTTCCATCACTAGTGGGCCACGTTCTGAACGTAGTAAGTCAACACCAGCAACACTTAATCCCATGATTTTTGCAGCAGCAACTGCCGTCTTACGCTCTTCAGGAGTAATTTTAACTAATGCAGCACTGCCGCCACGGTGCAAGTTAGAACGGAATTCACCTTCAGCACCTTGGCGTTTCATGGCAGCGATCACTTTATCACCGATAACGAAACAACGGATATCAGCACCGCCCGCTTCTTTAATGTATTCCTGCACCATGATATTTGCTTTTAAGCCCATAAATGCTTCAATGACACTTTCAGCTGCTTTGCGTGTTTCAGCTAATACAACACCAATGCCTTGCGTACCTTCAAGTAGCTTAATCACTACCGGTGCACCACCGACCATATCAAGTAGGTCTTTAACATCATCAGGCTTACTTGCAAAACCTGTCACAGGCATACCAATACATTTACGTGATAATAACTGCATTGAACGCAATTTATCGCGAGAACGACTAATCGCAACAGATTCGTTAACTGTATAAACACCCATCATTTCAAATTGGCGTAATACTGCTGTACCGTAAAACGTCACTGATGCACCGATACGTGGAATAACGGCATCAAAATCCACTAAATCTTCACCTTTAAAGTGAATAGAGGGTTTTTGAGAATTAATGTTCATATAGCAACGAAGTGCATCAATCACCTTGATTTCATGGCCACGCAGCTCTGCCGCTTCAATAAGGCGAGACGTTGAATACAATGACTGATTACGAGATAAGATACCGATTTTCATTACTATTACTTTTCCTTGCTTTGAATAAGGTAAGAGGCTTCTGGATCAACAATAATACGGCCATGCATAGCTGTTCGTCCGAGTAACATACGAAATGCCATATTGTCACGGCTTGTTAGCGATATTTCGATTGGCCATTGCTGACCATTAAAATCAATCGTTGAAACGATAAAGTAGCGTAATTGTTCATCGCCACCTGAGTTTCTTACAACACGTTTGTCAGCCACTTTTGCCATACAAACCTGTTCGATGTCTGTGTTATTGTGAATAGGATGTAACCAAAATTTCACCCATAATTCATCATCTTGAGTAAATTCTTCAATTTTGAAGGTATGAAGACAAGAGCTACGAGCCCCAGTATCAATTTTTACATGAATATCATCGACACCAAGATCAGGCAAAGCGGCGATTTCACGCCAACCAACAATAAATTTATTATTTTTATTCACAATTGTTTCTTTATTCATCATTACAATAACCCAACTTCCTAACCAGTTAATTTAAATGCTCAAAAAGACAATAAACATAACTGATATCTATAAGATCTAATTATAAATAATGGTAAGTATATTATTTAGCCAATTATCTATAAACAAGGAAATCATTAACTAACTGAGCACTAAGTTGACCTGAATCAGTGCCAATAACGGTGGTAAAATCACCGTAAGATGATTGTTTTTTAGTATCATCGTGTTTTATATTACCACATATTGGCCATATAAGATTTTTTATTAATGTCATTAAGCAATAAGTTTCAACGTAATAGATTTAGTTAATCCCTTTTTTATTCTTGTCGATACCACTAACACATCACTATTAGTCTACTTTTGTATTCTCTTGTACAGTAACAACAAAAAACCGACACACAACAAACCAAATTTGATTATTTTATTTCCAATAAAGCCAACTCATTACCTGCCTTATTTAATTCTTCAGCCACTAACTCTGAACATGCTATTCTTTCGTCATTCCTTAATAAGAACTTATGAGCATGTCAGCATTAGAACAGCAATTATTATTACTTGGCATGGCGGATTTGCCTGTTGATGCCACAATAAAAAGACAATTTGATCAATTCATTAGTACTGCATCGCTCCACTTTGATCATGTTTGCCAACAACGACCTAATAATACAACTATCGATTTATTGCTTGGCTTTATGACATTACACCAACGGCAAGCTCAACAGCAGTGGCTTCAACAATGCACCGCGGCGGCAAAAATGAAAACGGTTTTTAATGACACTCTTGGTTGCGATAACGCAGCCTATTTTAATCACCAAGATCAATCCTATCTTCTCGCACTCACACATTTATGGCTGATGGTACAAGGAGCAACAGGCATTGATTATAGTTACAGTAATGAACAAGCTGAAGCTCAAACTCACCTTCTTTTACACAATACAGAAACTACCGTCTCAACGGTGATTGATACTAAACACGATGCATTTCGATGCCAATTGATGCAATCATATTATTTAGGGAAAAACCACAATAAAGTAAAATTAAGTACCCGTATAAAGCGACTGTTCAGAAAAGTATAACAACGTTATATGTTATAACTTCGCTGCTGGTTCTGAAGGCATTCCATCATACGATACACGCCTTGAAAATATTGAAAACATATTCAAATAATCGCTATTAACCGTAATGCCTGAATTCCAAGACAAACACGGCTACGGCAACGATAAACTAGGCGATGCGAACCTAACAGAGACATTAAACTGGGTAGACAAACAATTCAACCGATTGTCTCACACTGTTAGAAATCAATTTTAATATCATAATAAACAATAACATATGTTATATTACCGATTACCACAGCATAGTATTGGCTTTGGTCATGAGACGCTAACTGCAGTACTAACTGTTACTGATTATTTTTGTGTATAATATTAACGGCTTCCTTTTTAGGTAGTCGTTAATATTCATAAAAACGAATAAAAAAACAAAACTATTAAATGAGTATATTAAAACGTATTAGAGTAATAATCTAACAAATGGCGACAAAGTGGCGACAGCAAAATATTCATATGATTAATCCTATTTACTTCACCTGTCTTCTATCCCCGTAGTGCATCTACACGTCGTGCAACTTCATATAAATCATCAAACTTTCCTGATTCAATAATTTCTAGCGGTGAACGACCTGCAAAATAATCATTATTATTTTTCATCCCCATAAAATTACTGATATTGACAGAATTACTAAATACAAGCCGTAATACTTGATGCACCTTTTTGCAAAAACAAATCACACTAGAAAAGGGGCTAGCCCTTGTTCTACAAGGATTATTATTTTACGACCTGATCCTTATTCGTGATCAACGTGATCATTAAATCTCACGTAAAATAGAATTAATCATTAAAAATCAATTCGTTATATTTTTACGTGATCATTGATGTGATCATTATTTTTGCAATTCTTTGCATTTTTTTTCATTCTTCGCAATTTTGATTTTCCCCTTAAAGCCAGTAATGACGCGGGTTTAAGGGCTATTTTTACTGAAATAAAATTGAAAAAATCCCAAAAAAACACACATAACGCGGAGGTGGGATGAGTGCGGATTCCGTGGGCTAGGCGCTATTTTTCGTGACAAAAAAAAACCACTCAATATTGAGTGGCTTGAATAATACTCTAGTCCGAAGGTGGTATGTCATCAGGGAGCGTTTGAATATGTCCACAAATACAAATAATAGTATGTTCCCCTTCAAGGTATTCTGACTGTCCACAAACTTCACAGACATATAGTTCATTTATCTCTGACATAGGCGGCCTCCTTTGCATTTACATTTTATTAACCTTTAATTTAATGTAGTAACATTTCAGAAGGTAATTGCTACAAAAGTCACAATGTATCGTGTTGAGAATCAGCATTGTTACACTCAAAACGATAAGCCAACCCTATACTTTAATCATTGGTATTAATGTTTCAGTAAGATCTTTTACTTGATTTGATTGTGATACAAATTGACTCGACTGATCAGGTGGCTTGCTATTATGAGTATGATTAGCACTCGTTGTGGCTATCGCTTCCGTCACGGCCATTAAACGCTGCAATAATTGCAAGATGTTAGTCTCACTATTACCAAGCCATGTTTGCGGCGCTTGGTAATGTTGTGTTTCTCCCGCCACACTACGACGTAAGCCCCCTATAATATCAACCAATTCTCCTGCAGTGGCAGTGTGTAAATTACCTAACGTTCCTAACTCAATATTATCCCCGGCCATAATTTCAACGTTACCCAACGATTCAATGACTTTACGACCAATATCTTCATAACTAAGTCCATCAACCTGTACCGTTTGTTGCCCAAATCTTCCTATATAACGATCTGCAATATCCTGCTTAATCATTGCATCATCAGTTTGATAGCCATCTGTTGCTCGATGTTGATGTCCGTTAGGGGTGGTTCTTTGAAAGACTTCAGCTCGCTGTTGTAATAGTTGTTCATCTGGCGCAATGTCAGGCAGTGACCAACCATAACCTAATACGGTACGAATAAAGGCTTTATCTGTACGACCATAAGCAAAAGCTAATTCAACCATCGTACCTTCTGTTGGCGTTGCCATATTGCCTTGTTCATTACCTCCAGCACCAACAGGTAGCGGTAAGGCTTTGTACACCGGTACCGTTTTATCTGGCTGGCCGTTTTCATCAAGAACTTGTACATCAGCGGCGTAACGAGGGCGAAAAGAATCATTGAGTTGCCCTGCTGTCGCTTTATCTGCAACCGCCACAACGACACCAAATTTTGGTAAATGATAACCTGCTGCTAACTCAGGAAAAGCCTGACGAATTTGACGTTGTTCTGGGGTTGTTTGCCCTGTCGATGTTCGCCATGTCAGTGTCATCTCATCCCCAACCACGACGACTTTCTGTATCGCTTTACCATTTACTTTGGCATGTGGTCGAATCGGCGGAAATAACATACATTGCATGACATTGCCGCCAGCACTGGCTGTGGTTAAGTCTGAGGGAATGATAACCGGTCGTTGAGACCATACAGTATCGTGATAACTACCTAACCAGATAAAACCATCCGGCTGTTGATACCATGTAAAATCAGTTATCTCAAAGGCTCGGCCAATATTATTCAATAATTGATAACCGCTGCCCTGGTGAGAAAAATTAGCAATGATTTTATCTTGGTAATGACTATCACTATTTTGTGGTAACACAAATTGTAAGCCGGTGTTATCAGTGATAGCAGCCAATATCTCCGGAATAGTCGTATGTTGAAAGCTGACTGATTGCTGGCTATCAAGTAAAAAACATAGCTCACGAATAATAATTCTATAATAGCCGTTTTCATTCGGGGTCACTTGTGTCACGAATCCTGAAAACCACTGTGCAATAGTAGAACCGGCGATCCCTAAATCAATGCGCACACGTTGACCTTTTTCAACATATCCCTTCACCGTTAGTGCGCCACGCCCTCCAGCATTCGCTTCTAATACTAAGGTATGATCATTTGTGTCCCGCAATTGGCCGTCAATAAAAACGGAATGAATAAACTTCATTTCAACGTTTCCCATATTTGATTTTGCAGTAAAGAGGCTAAATCACCTTGGCTTTTTCCCGTTACTGATTCGATGAGTCCCTGTGGTAACGTCGGTATGTTATCGCCTAATTGCTGCTGTGCCGTATTAACACTGTCCATGAGGCCATCAGGCAATACATCTGCCATTCCATCTTTGACTTGCCCCATCATAGATTCCAATAATTGCTGTTCCATCACCTCACTAGGTGATTCAACCTCAACAAGCCTAAATGTAACTTGCCATGCTCGAATATTTTCTTGTTCTGTTGCAGAAATACGGCCAGAAAAACGGACTTTTCGAATATTAAGTACTCGTGCTATATCACACCCAATGGTGTATGTTTTTCGCACCACACGGGTATGTATTTCTTTCTTAACGACAATGGGTGCCATCTCTTTTACTTTATGGCGGGTACTTTCTACCCACTCTTTTTCACCACTGCTATTCGTTGTCCAATGCCCATAAGAACCTACATATTTTTCAGTTATCCCACCGCCTTTTTTAACCGTAACAGTCTCTGTTTTTGTTTGCTTGGCCATCGCTAATGTAAACAACATTTCAAGTTGATCACGTTCATTAAAAGGAACAAGCCCTGTCACCGCTAATACCTTGCTTTTATCCCCTTGCTCTGCGTAGCTGGACGAGGAAGATTGCGCCGATAAATCTTTATCTTTAAGTTCAAAGCTCGGTGAAATACGAATGGCTTTTAAGGCAATAGACTTTCCTCCAAGGGTAAACGTCGGCACATTGGCACGACTCCATGGAGTAGCCGGTATGGTATCTAAAACACTATCAAGAAAATCCGTCGCATTATCTGTAAAATCGAAATCAAACATTCAGTACTTCCCTTAGAAAATCCATTTTTGTAGGGGCTAAGAACATCACCGCAACACTGAACTTATCCGTTGTATTGGGTACTATCTGTGCTTCGAGCTCTGCCGCTATGGTTTCAACACTACCTTGTGTCGCAAATACCCATGTTTTAGCCGCATTCTTTTTGAGGTGATTAATATCATCCGTTAATTGCTGTAACACTTTTTTTCGTTTGGCTGCCAATTGCTTGAGTTTAGTGATCGGAGTTTCTCTGTCTGCGGCCAAAGATTCTAATTGCGTAATTTGAGCACCTTGCCATTGCAATGCTTGTCGTAAAGGAGAGTTATTTAATGCACTACTAGGTTTGAATCGAGGAACAGCATCAACAGCGGGTGTTAACATCCGTTCTTGTTTGATGATGAGCTCTGCGGCTAATCGACGTTGTAATGCCAATACATCAGGTAACGGTAATACTTTACAAAAAGCCACTATTTTAGCGTGATAATCTGCCAGTGTTTCGGCGGTGATTAACACCATCAAGGCATATTGGGAGGTTAACGGTCGATTATCATCCGCTTTATCTTTCAGCTTAATAGATAACGTATTAATCGCATTTGAAGCTGATAAAAAATGTCCATTAGATTCAACTAACCCCACCCCGTATTGATAAGGCGTCACGGTTAATACTTGCCCTGATTCTAATAACGCATCCAGTTTTTGCCTGAGTGACAATATGCCTTCTGCTTTAGCCGATAACGTATTACGTTGATAAGCAGCATTGCTCGATATTGCCGATAGCTGATTGAGTCCTTGCTGTGACTGCGCATTAATTTGGTTAAGAACAGCTTCCGCATCAGATTGAATAGTGGCCGCACTCGGCGACCACTGTAGTTGTTTTTCATTCCATGCCATAGGCTGACTCTTGTGGTAATAATGGCCATGGATTTTCATCTTGAATTTTTTGACGTAACGCTAATGCTTGCTGGACATATAACGCTGATTCTTCTTTTAAATCTTGTGTTTTTTTGATGGATGCCTCAGCCAACAATGGATCAACATATTGGGTAAATAAAGCACGACGTACATCATCTACTTGGTTGTAATCATACTGATATTGTTTTTCTAAATTCGTAATCCATTGCCCATTAATCCATTCATCAAATGCCGTCGTGGGTTTCTGCTCAGTATAGATTTCTGGTAGAGGACCAAGTTCAGTGATCTCAATGGCGTGACCATCTCTTTGACTAAAAACAGTTACCCCGCGATAATCTTCAACATATTCAGTCTTATTACCTTGATTACTCAATAAAACGGCATATCCCATTTTTTGAGGCAATGGCTCAAACGTAATGCTATGTTGTGGAAGGTGATATATTCCACCACGAAAAATGGCGATAAGCGGAGATAAATTCACTTCTTTTGTTGTTGGTTCATATTGCCAATATTTCATTATTCATCCTTAAATAAAAATAGCCATGGCGCGTGAAATATTTCGAGAGACGTTATCCCACGTAAGAATTGTCATACTTTGTTGCATTGATAAATATTCTAAATACCCTCGACTACCACTTGTCACATTATGGTATTGTAGATTCTGCTTAATACCTGTTGTTGAGCCACCTAACTCATCCGCCCATGCTGCGCCATATGATCCCGCACTTCCGGCTCTTGCTGTATGAAAATTCTGTGCCGCCGGTTGTGATGTATTGATCCCTCGATATTGATCTACACCTCTCCCACCATCCCATACGCGTAAAAACTCACCACGCACATCACCTGTATTAATCACGCCATTACGTACTAAATGCGGATAGGTTTGTGCCAATCGCCAATATACCGCAGCAGGTAAATTAGCTCCGATTTCCATCACAGCTTCTTCTGGAGCTATCTCGCTCAACCAATAAAACGGCATCCCAACACGTCCACCGGTTTTAGGGATCCAATAGAACGGCTTGGTTTTATCAGTCCATCCATCATGCCGATTAGCTGGATTATCGGGGCTTTGTCCTTTAATAGGTTGATTGTGATAACACTCCCATACCTTTCGTTGCCCATTAACCATCGTTGTACAGGTATCGAAAGGGAAATAAATACGGTGAACGTTATAAGGTAATCCCTGCGCAAGTCCTGATAATGGCATCTGACGTGCATCGATAATGCTACCATCAACCGAGATATCCGCTATTTTTGCCACATAATGATCAACACCATCCATCACATTATCCGTTAATGCTGTCGCGCTGACCTTTAATTCAATAGCATTAGACCAGGCACCAAGAACAGTGCCTTGACGTGAAACCGACACCCAAATTGACGTGGGTTTTGTACTAATAGTCAGTGTTTGATTTTGTGCTAATACAGCACGTAATCCACCAATATACCCAACACCAGCCCCCACAAAATACTGTTCGGTATTGGTCGCTTTAGTAACAACAAAACCATCATCAATAAAAGCATCATGTCCATAGACATCGAGTGCTTGTAAACGTACATCTCCATCAATACCGATTAAACGGGCTGAATAATCAATCTGCCATGTTGCGGCGGTGACTGTTATTGCTGCAGCTGTTGCGGCACCGTCGTATTCCATCAGCATGGATTTCACTAAAGAATTACCTGTGGTGCCGGTAAGGTCATCAGTTGCCGTTTTTGTTTCCGGTAATTTCCATACAATCATACCAATACTGTTACGATCATCTTTATCAATTAAGTACATCGCATTAAAGGTGAAATCGCCCATCGTTGTATCCATGACGATGGAATACGCCAACGCATTGGTATTAATCTTACCTACTTGGTCAATAACTTGTTCATGAACAATCTGATCATGAGTGGGTAAGCCAGTATCACGTGGAATAGGTTGCGTTAAGTCCAAATCAGGAATGTTCGCTAAAACAATTTTATTAAGCGTGACAGGGTCACCACTGGCAAGTTTCCGTTGTAAGTAAGTTTCAAAAGAAAAGGGGATCACTGTTTGTGCCATGTTAGTTCCTTAAACGTGCACTAAATATCGATTGTTCACACTCAATCGCTGTTCTTGTTGGAGTAATAACGGTGCTGATAACATCAGTAGCAATATAGGTTTGGGTTGAACATCCCCATTCTCCACCTCGCCAATTACCAACAACCGGATAGGTCACCTGAAACCGGTAACGTCGGCAGGTTCTGCCATAATGATGGATAATCGCCATCATCAAATCTGCATTGTTCGCTAAATCGCTATCACTTAGCTCAATATCAATCACATCCCATGCGATCGCATCTTGGCGCTCGTGAATTTGAACCCAACCAATGCCTAGTCGAGTGAAAATACCTTTAAACCCCGCCACCTCGCCGGCATCTTTTGCATTAATAAAAGCAAACGCTACCCGCTTGCGGTATAAATCCAACGGCTCATGTTCAAACCGAACAATGTCACGCTGCCATGCAATGAGCCCCAACACGCGTTCACTACAGGTCAATGGGTCAAGTTGCTGCAAAGGCAGTTGTAACCCGTTTTTAATATATTGAAAAAAAGCCGTGATACCGCGAGTAATAAAATAAGGTTCAATCACTGTCGTCACTAACGTCTTGCCATCTTCCCAAAAAGGCACCTTCGCTGCAGGCAAATCAGGCATGGCTTTCATCGCATCATGCCCCGATTTCATTTTTCACCTCGATAGACAAGGTTGATATCATCGGTATTGATAACCCACTTTGGATCATTGTTTTATTCATGGTGATTTGTTTAACCGTGGGCATCGCGTTATGAATTTCACGTACCATTTCAGAAAACGAGAACAACGATTGTGCATAAGTGCGTGTCATATCCGGAAAAGCATCGTTTTCACGAAAAGCAGCGCGAATACGAAATTCAACTTCCGCCTGTATTGCAGTACGTGCATCTATCTCAAGATTGTTAGTTACATACACCACAACGGTTAATACTTGTGGAATACGAGGTAATGCCTTGCATGTGAGTAAATCACCATGGCCGTGATAGCCTTGGTGATTGATATAATCATTAAGCTGATCCAATACATGTTGAGGCGTTTCCCCCACTTCCATTAAAATCAACGCCTCTGCTGAGCCGGGTACCGTATCCCCTGTATTTTTAAACCAAATCAAATCGGGTCGAATACCCGCCACGCGAGAAATAATGGCGCGGTAAGCAGCATCAATGTGATAACGGCCAACGGTTGAAAAGGCATTACGACTGCGCAAACACAATTCATCATCACCTTCAATATCGGCGCCTAACTGTACAATCCAATCGGTAGGATTTGTCACACTCTCAATACCGGCGACAGCGTCTGGTAAAATATTAAAATACCCTGCAGCCAAATTATAATTTTTGCCTGCTACTGATGCTTTACAGGGTATCAATCCTGTCAATTTACCCATCGGGATCAGCACATCATGTTGAACATGTAACCGATAGACGTGATCATCAATACGCTCTGTCGTTACTTCTGTACCCGCTTTGATCACGACCGCTTGTTGCGCATCTTTTTTAGTAAACGCAATATTCCCCACAGTGAATTGAGCGGCTTTACGGGTGGTATTCGTTTCCCATGCTTTTAAATCAGCAAAAGCGCCGGTGGCCGTGGCCGTAAACATCGCAGGTAATACATTTTTAGCCAGTAATTCGTTCACTAACCATAATACGGGGGTCACAACTACAGCACGAACCCAGCGCCAAAACGGTGACATACGCGAATCGTTGGACAGCGTACTACCGGCATCCGCCACCGCTTTTGCCAGCATCGTGGCTAATGCGGTTTCATCAGTAGGAATACCGGCTTCTACCAATAATGGATTAAAGTCAACATCAGGTCGTATACTCAAAATTGCATCCTTGCATTAATGACACCAAAATCTTTCGTCTCAGCCGTCAATAGATAACGCCGCTGAGTTTCTTCTATACACCGCGCAGTACCTGCTTTAATTCGATTATCTTGTTCAGTCAGCAATTCGATACGCGTCATCACATCACACCGATAAGCCACTGACCGTTCACCCTGCAGTTCTCGTGCTAAACCACTTTCCATAATGGCATGTTTGATATCTTGCCCAATTGACCAGCGATTATTCGTTAATTGGGGTTGATGCCCCGCATCAATCACCCATCCCCCTGCCATCACTAAGATATCAATCTGTTGTTTATCCATGCTGCAACTCTGCTTGCTCGGTGATCTCAGCAATAGTCATATGAGGTTTCTGCTGAATAACCGTAATATCACCGGTATGGGTGACGTTCCCACCTTGATTACCTTGAGAAGCCATCGCTTGAGAGAGTCCACCACTTGGCACTGCAGTCACTGACGTTTTTTGTTTCAGGTATTGGCTTGCAGTACGCTTAGTCTCGCTATCATCGTCACCTGAAAACGGCCATGAGAACGACGGCATTTTAAAAGATGGCATATTGAGAGAGGGCATTTTGATAGTCGTTAAGGCTTTTATCTTTTTTAAAAGTTTATCTATCATGCTCAATGCAAACGTAGCTGGCGCGGTAATAACGTTAAATATTTTGCCTATGGTTTCCCCGACATTACCCCCCAATTGAATAATCTCAGCCATATCCCCTTTGGCACTATTAAGAACAGGAAACCATTCCATTAATTTTTTCACAACAAAACTAATAGCTTCACCGATAGTGATAAAAATGCCTTTAATAGGAGCAATAACAGCTGTCAATCCCGATGTTTTCATAAACCCCTGATAAAAACCGTCAAAAAAGGCTTTGATATAATCCCATCCCCAAATAACAACCGCGACTAACGCTGCAATCGCCGCTACCGTTAAGGTAATTGGACTCGTCAATACTGCCATCGCAACCCCTAATGCCCCGGTCATAAACGAAGCGACACCACACGCGACACCAAATCCCACTACCGCCATCGCGGCATACCCTAATAAAGCCGTCAACTCTGGGTATTTATCCATATAGGCCATCAGTAAAGTAGCGCCGTTAGCCATCATTCCCGCGATACGCGCAAAAGCTGGCATAATCAATCCACCGGCGGCGGCACGAATAGCAAACCATGCATTCTCTAGCCGTTCCCATTGGTCCGTTTGTTTCTTTGCCATTTTCGTCGCAATATCCATCCCCTTAACCTGACCTAACGTATTAATATTGGCACTCAGTTCTTGGGTTTTATCGGCTAATGCTTGAATAAATTCCACCGCCTGTTTATTACCAAACGCTTTTTGTAAGGTGGTAAAATCTTTGGTACCCATATGGCTTAAATCCCCAAACTTACGTTTAAGAAGATCAAGAATTTTCACCGTGGGTAATAACTTGCCTCGGCTATCAGAAAAAGACAGACCCAAGGCTTTTTGAGCTTTCGTTGCACCTGCAATGAAGTTTTGGTATTTCGTCGCCGCTTCGCTGCCTCCCATCGAAGCACCCAACATACCTAACACCCCCATTTGCTCTTGCATTGATGCCCCCATAGCCGTGGCACTGGAGCCTAAACGTTCAAACGCTTGCGACATTTTGTCACCGTCCATTTTAAACATCTTCACCGCTTGCGCCGTCATGCCTGCAACACGGTTAACCCACGTACTTTTCCCTATCTCATTAGCTTGGTTTTGAAAAATGCCGTACATCGTCCCCATATAACTGGTAATGGTTTTGGTATCCGATTTCGTCGCTGCAGCAAGAACGGCTGACGCTTTGGTAAAATTAGCCAGTTCATCACCTTTCAGCCCACCAATAGCAGATTGAATATCATAAGAGGCTTCAACAAATTCGGTCGCTGATTTGCCATATTCCACCGCAAAACCTAATGCAGTTTTCTTGAGCTTTGCCATGGCCGTTTCCGTCGTGCCTAGACTGGATAATTCTCCCATCCTACGATCCATTTCAATCGCTGGCATTAACGCTGATTGAACAGCAAGACCTGCACCGGCAATGCTTAACGCCCCGCCCGCCATTTTTTGAAACCCAGCTTTTGTCGATTCGCCCAATTTTTCCACAGAGCCTTTAATGCCTTTTAGCGGTTTAGTGACTTTGTCTATCAAGCCAACTTGCAGCATTAATTTATCTAAACCACTGCTCATTCGTCTGCCCCCATGAATGCTTTACCGATACCATTAGCAATGGCAATACTTTGACCTTCAAGTTGATGATGATAGAGCCATAATGCCTTGCCAATAGTCTCTGTATCATCGGGGCTATGCGGTAACATCATGTCTTTAATTGCTAACATTTGTCCCAATGCATTGGTTTCTAATGCAGCGGCAGACGCCATTATTTTTTTACAGTGATCTCTAAGTCAGGAGCAAATTCATCATTGATGACAGCGACTAATGACAATGCTGCACCAGGTAATAAAATCAGCGTGTCTAAATCCACTTTCGATTCAGGTACCACAATACGTTTAAGGTAATTAATCGTAGGAGCAACCTTATCGTTCATCCCCAATTTATTGATGTAGTCGTTATATGCCTTTAACGTTGGGGCAAAGGTGATTGACGTATTTTGAACATCCAATGTTACGTGTGTCATAAAATTATCCATTAAGGTGTTAAGGTCATCGCTTGGTCAGCGCGCCATGTTAAATAATCATCCACTTGGCGTGCACAATCGGCTAACGCCACTTTTAATCTAGGTACATCATCCGCCGCCGTTTCTGCTGGCGTCTTTCCGATCACTTGCGGTTTATGGCAACGAGAAATCAAGCCTAAAGGCGGTAAGAGAGTGATCACGCTTACTTGTGTATTTTCAATAGGACTGCTGCAGCCGCTTAATAACATCATCAGGCCAAGGACGTTGATAACACGCCTCTTTTTCCAGTGCATGACGCAGTGCTGTGGTCGTTTCACGGAGTGTGGCCTCTTGGTGTAATTGCTTTTCTCGACGCTGAGTTAACATTGTATCGAGCTGGGTATTGCGTTGAGTTAACGCCTTTATCTGTGCCTGATTCACTTGATTAGCGATATGTGCATGACTAGCGGCAGATTTTGCAGTCACTAATTCTGTTTTTGTCTCGGATAAAACCACGCCAAACACCACCACTAAAGCAACTAATCCCAGTCCCATTAATGTTTTAATCCACTGCCATACAACGATCATATTCATGCCCTCGACGGGTGATCAGCCCCCGTAATTTCTTGCCACCGCCATACACCCACCGAGGTAATTCACGACACGCTGCAGCATAATTCCCTTGCTTCACTAATTTACCGATAGTCGTACTGGTACCATCACGATTACGTTGGAACCGCGTACAACCGGTATTAAAAACAAAACTCACAAAAGCATCATATTGCCCTTGGCTTGGTGTCGTTGGTGCAAGTTGATTGATGCACTGTTCAGCCGCTTGAACATTCCGTACAAAGTCTTTCGCAACCTGTTGTTGGGTGATTGTTTTCCCTGTAACTTTTACCGTATTACCAATACCATTAGTTAATAAATCCGCAGGACAACGGTAAGGATCTTGGCGACACCCTTCAGCATTGGCTATCAGTAAAAGCCCTTCCTGACTCACCGATAAAACACCTAATGATTGCCCATCAATCACAACGTCCCCTACAGCATCATTACCTTGAGTGACAACGCCCCCCGTCACTAAAGCGACAATGACGGAGACAGCACACACGACCTTTTTGATATGTTTCATTTCTTAAAAAAAATCCCTTTCTCTTTTGCAATCTGCTGCATCACGCGCTTGTGCCAAATATTGGCAATCAATGCCACGACAGCCACTAAGATAGAGGTAAAAAAATACCAATCTTCTAATTTCATTGAACTGGACATGACCCCTAATACCGACATCACATAGACGACGACATTGGTGACACGGTCAAAAAGTTCGTGCATTGCGCTTATTCCTTTTCGCTCTGGCACGATGCGCAATATTGGCAACCCTGCACAGCATCCTGCCGCGCTTTGGGAATAGGGTCGCCACACTCTTGGCATTCCATTGCACTGGGTTTGTTTGTGTTCTTTTTAATCTGCAAATTAGCGAGCAGCCGTTCTCTTTCTTGCTGCTCAATCACAGCACCATAATCGGCAAAGTCCATGATTAGGCCACCATATTACGGGTATCGTCTTGGCTCAGATAAGGCACCCCATCAATATGAATAAAGTCAGAACTGGTTACTGCCCCTTTTAATTTATGGGTTAACACGTCACTGCCTTTTGATTCAAAATCCAATAAGTCTTCAACATTGAACTTCACCCCAAAGGCTTCAATATTCAATTCTTCTGCGCCGGTGTTAGCATAGAAACTGACATCATCGACAGGTAGTTCACGAAAACTGCCCGCTTTACGCGCGGCATCAATCACTTGCTTAATGTATTTGGTTGAGATCTCTAGCTCTACCGTGGCTGATACATCACCCGCCACCCAACCATCAGGAATACCGCGTGTACTCACCGCTTGGCTATTATCGGTAATACTGACCGTGCCTTTTTCTACGTGAATGAATTCACCTAAAATCTCAGTATCAAAACTGCTCCCTGTTATGCGTTTTCCGCCCATTTATGCATCCTCTGCTAACTGCAAATCCAACATTAAGTTGATTTCAATTTGTTTAGGGCAATCAATGGGAGTAACCACGCCATAAATACGGACTTTCGTTTTTGTTACCCATTGAATGTTCATATCATCGTTAACCGGTGGCGCAATTTCCCCAACAAATAACACACCGGCTATCGTGGTCGATTTCGCCATCACACGCATATCACGTAAAAAATACCGCTTAGTGCTAGCAATACTGGCAGGGGTAGAATTCAACGAACGATCACCAATACGAGCAATGGCACGCACCCGTAATTTACGTGCGACTTTATCCATGATGCGGCAGTATTCCACTACTTGATAATCGCCACCTTCCACATCGAGCATGCGCCCATCTGCCCAGTAAACCCCATCAAAATCAGGCCACCACATCGGAACACTAATCCGGTTTTTTTCAAGGTTTTGTAAACTGGCAATAGGTAACACTTCTGCAGCACTATCTACGGGTAACGTCATATCACCCAGTAACGCCCCTGTTTTTACTCGGCAAGGGGTATCGGCAATCGTCACGGCGCGGTTACACAATCGCCCAGCTAATTTACCTACCGTGCCATCTGTGAAAATTTGAGGGACAACCATCACGCCATCGGCCGCTAAGGTGGATTGTAATGACACCACCGCCGCTTCATATTGCGCCCACGTTTGCGTTTTCTTATCGATACCTTTAACTGACAACATCACTCGAACAAAACGTCCCCACTTTGAAATCAAGGTTGAGCGTAATGCTTGTGCTTTTGTGATCGCTGCCTTTGCATCAATGCCAATCGGATCACACAACACAATCATTTCAAATGAATCGGTCAGCTGCGCTTGTTGTGCAGCAACAGTCCAATCATCATCGGCCTGTATTTCCATCACGGCTGCAGTCCAGTTTTGACCTGCATTTAATAATGCCGCCTTCACTTCTTGTTTTAATGGGGTGTCTGCTTTCCCCAAAACGGCATCAATATCCGTTTGACTCGTGACTTGTTGCAACACATTAGGTTGTTGCGTACCGGTGCCAATAAATAAAAAGTGGCGTTCTACTTCCTTGAGCTCACCACCCATCATATTGAGCTGGTTAACTTGTACTGTCGGCCATGTCATCGTTGACGATTCCTTTTCAACTCTTGTTTAATTATTAAGTTCACTTGCCGGTCATCAATCGCAACCAATTGCCGTACAGGTAAACGAATATCCCATTCCTGTTTGGTTGGTTTATCGGCCAATAAACGTATAATCAACCCGGCTTTACCTTGATTAAGATGACTAATAATCCACTTGAGGCTGGGGCGGCGACCTTTCTTACTTTTCCCTTTAATGCGATAGCCCAACGCGATTAATTTTTTAGCCTGTGCGCGTGTCGCTGGCGCTTTGTAATCAGGTTTACCATGGATTTTTACTGCTAGCTTTGCCGTAAAATGTTGTTCTATACCATGTTGATGCTGAAAAGCGGCATTCGACGCTAAATTGTTTTTCCATGTCATGATCACCTTGTCGGTATCAGGTATCGCAGTAAACTTGGCGGCTAATTTACGCATCATCCGTTTTTTCTTACCGCTTTTACGCCCGACCCATTTTCGTCCTTGAGGATCATGCTGCGCTCGCATCGATGCTTTATTTGTTTTCACCACTTCACGACCAATACGGCGTAATATTTTTCGTCGGGTCGCTGGCTGAAGGTTCAATAACTGTAATTGTTCCAACACATTGAGTAAGCTTTTACTCGGTATTGTTACCCTCAGCATTTAATGGCTTCCTACTGCAATATCACCATGCTCAGCCGCCCATTCTTTATGGGGGGCTAACGTCCATTTTTGCCCCATATAATCAATCACTCCCTGTGGGTCGAGGACAATATCAACTGGCTCAATAAACTCAATTTCAATTGATACGGTACTCGTGCGATCTGTTTCTGCTTCATTATCAAACGTCGGTGCGTCAAGCCCATGATCATCACGATAAAGATCATGGTCATAAAGCCATGCCATCACATTGGCAAACAACACTTGAGGGTCAAACTCTGTAAACGGAAACCGCTCAAAATCAAACACCGCCGTGTATTTCATCCAATAGAGTGTCATTCCCCCTGAGCCATAACTTTTCGCCCCTGTTACTGGGGTGATTTCTGTCATCCACGCATCCATGTGGTCATGCAATTTTTTAGGCAACACCTGATATAACCGTTGAGTCACACCTTGTAGGTAATAACCTTTCTTTGATTGAGGCTCGATACTCATAGCAACATCGCCGAAGCGCGACGCTTACCAAAAATAGTGCGTATATGAACTTGGCTTTCAGCCAATAAACTCTCTCGTGTTTCCGGCTCTCGTTCAGCAACGGTGTCCCCTGCTTTACGCATTTGTCCCGTTGCGTATTCAGGGAGTAAATCAGCTTTCGCTCTCGCAAAAACAGCCGTTTGGTATAAGTGGCAAAGGCGGTTAATTCCTTGCATTGTGGCGCCTCCTTGCACCGCCTCTGCGCTGTTATAGCCTTGTTCAATTTGTCGTTGTTGATACGGTGCTAATTCAATATTTACCTGTTCAACAGCGGCAAAAAGTAAGGCAGCAATTTTCTCTGGTGCCATATCAGCAGGCACACCGCGACGGGCTTCAAAATCACCAACATGAATCGTTGGCCACCATTCTTGATGAATTTCCGTCTCTTGGTAATCAATACCTTTTCCAGAAAACATGGCTGCATTACCTCTTGAGTTGCGCCCTGCCTTGCTTTGTCACGCATTTAGCAATATCTGCTATTAATGAAAAACAAGCGGGCGCAATGGTTGGGAGTGGTTACATTTTCTCTAATGCCCGTAGGCGCATCGCTATCTTATCTATTTGAGTTTTCGCCCCGCATTTAGGGTGAATGTCCATGGCTGTTTCTAATAATGTTTTTGCCTGGTGTAGTTGTTCTATGTCACCAATACCGGTGGCAACTGCTTTGCCGCTTTCATCCCGCAATAACTGTAACCCTGCGAACTTGTAATACTTTGCGGTTAACGCTTCATTTAAGCGCCATACATTCATGACTTTTTCAAATACAGCCGAAAAATACGGTTCAACACTGTTGCCTTTTTCCGCTTCTCGTTCAGACCATATCAATACCTCATCGGCAATAAAGGCAGGCCAAGTCCGTTTGGCGATGGGCAACCCTTGCCCCTGCGTAATCGCTATTAATGCCCATTCAATGGCGGTATCAAATTGCTCAGTATCAAATAGCCACACCACAACATATTGAAAAATCACATCTTGGTTCACTTGCTTTGAGGCAAGGTATTGCTCTGCCATCGGTCTATATTTAGGCAGTAACACCGTTTTTTTAAACTCAATTTTGTCACTAATACGACCGAGTATTTTTAGCTGCGCTAAATCTTGCTCAAGGGCAATGTCATGTAATTGCTGCTTATCAGCGAAAGAATAATGTCCGTTATCAACCGTTATATGCTGAGCATCAATCCGTTGGTGATATTGCTGAATCGGTGATAACCCCATCTGTTAACCTTCTGCTGGTTTAGGACCAATCGTTACATGCGCTTCATCAAACGAGGCATATGCTTTAGGCTCAGCAACGGCATACCCTTCCATGCGCCAATACGTACTTTCAAACGCTTCACGATCTTCAACATCTTGAGCTTTACGTTTACGGGTTCCTTTTTGAGTATTGATAATCAAATTTTTAGGAATAGTGACCGTCATTCGTTTACTCGGGAAAAATGGCGGTGTTAATGCACGTCGACCGGCAATCGTGTTTGCCAATTGTTGCGCGGCATTTTTCTCTGTTGGGGTGGTTGCTGCGTTCAATAGACGCTGTTGCTCTGCGGCCACTAAATCAGAACCGACATACACCACTAAACGCGGGTCATTTTGGAAACTCGGATCAATACACGAGTGAATCAAATCAGACGCCATCGCATCGAGTGATTTATACGTGCCATTGGTGGGGTCTAAATACACATCGACTTCAATGACTTGCTTAGGGTGTTTCTCTTTCACAAGCTGTTGCCAGCCTTTATTGACATCTTCACCCAGAGGATGGGCTTTAGGGTCTGTATCTTCAGACACACTGACACCATTAAAGCCAATACGGATCATATCAAGCGCAAAAGATTGATTAGAGGTTTCATTAATCAAACGCATGAACTCACCCGCACTGCCCGCATTCGCCCACACACATAACAATGACCACGGTAACGCTGCACACGAATCTGTTTTAATCAGCTCGTACTCATTACCATCAACGCCAACGGTACTTTTAAAACGCCCTGACGATTTACGACCAGTACGTAATGTGTTGATACCCACATCGACCACTTGACCTTTAATCTGATCAACATCTTGTGTCGTAATGGCTTTAAGAAAATCCACAGATTCCAATAACGCTTTACGTAGCTGGGTTTCTTTAGGACCGGTTATCGCAAACTGTTTAGAGGGATCACTGATGCCATATTGCTTTGCCAGTTCTGTGGCAAATTCTTCAACATATTTTGTCGCTAATACATTCAAACCCATTTAATTAAGCTCCACTTGTTCTGTACCATGATCGCCGTGGGGCTCTTGACCTTGAGGTTCTTGGCGTTTAAATGCTTCAAACTCTGTTTTCAGACCTTGCAACGTTTCATCTAATTGGTTGTATTGCGCCAATGTCACCATTTCAGGTGCTTCTTCACCCTGTTTATCTTCTGGTGCTAACGGAGCTAATGCACTGAACATTGGTTGTAATTGTTCAGCTAATGCTGTGGCTGTTTCTGCTGCAAATGCTGCCCGCTCTTCTGGGGTCATGTCTGCTTCCTTGCTTTCTGGTTTATCAGAAGAAAACAAACGATGAAATAAACCCGCTTTTTCTTCTGTTATCTTGTCAATCTCAAGCCGTAACGGTGTAGAAAAAATCACACCCTGTTGCTGTTGGTTAAAACTCAGCTTATCCGTGCCGGTTGACGCTGGGCTATCTGTTACCGCTAAACCAATCAAATAGGCTTTTCCTGTTTTTTGAAAATCAGGATGCACCTCAATACTGGTATAAAGCATCTGCCCTTGTTCATTGGCGAAAACTAATCGACTATTCGGTGATAAACGTGCAAATAACGTAGTTTCGCCTTCAACCTCTTCTGCTTTAACCTCCAGTACTTCACCATAATTACCCCCCCATCGAGTATGCTCAGGCCAAATCAAGGCGGCATATTTTTTGGAGTTGTACGTTTCAGCCATGTCAGTGATCCAACTTGCTTCTATGGTGCGGCCATCGACGGTTTCACCTGCAGTAGCAATTCGCACCCAGTCCGTTGTTATCTTCCCTGCCATTACATACTGTGCCTTACTTAATTAATGATGTTTCTTTTCCCTGCAACACAAATATACGCAACCAAAACCATTAGATCACTCAATTGCGTTCAGGCGCATTCGGATATGCAACAAAATAGAAAAACACCGAACACAAACCCGTCAAAAGCGTTACTGTTACAGGTAATATTGCGTCATGGCTTATTCAATTGAAATAAAAGAGGCAGCGAAACGACTTTATTTGAAGTTGTTAACGCCCAAAGAAATTGCTGCAGAATTGCGGCTTAATTCGTCACGCATTATTTATCACTGGGCTGATAAACATGGGTGGCGCGATATGTTACGGGAAGAGCAAGCCGACGAAGCGATAGCCCGTCGTTATGCTTTGTTAGTCGGTTTACCTGAAAAAAATGACATGCAGCTCAAAGAAATGAGCTTATTAATGGATCACCAACTCAAGCTCAAAAAGCTCCGTGGGCAATCCCTTTATTCAGACAATGAACAAGATAACAATCATCCTCCCGTTTCATCCCCTCGACCCAATAAAGAGAAGAAGAAAAAAACAAAGCCCACCCAAAATGATGTTAGCCAATTAACAGCCGCTGACTTCACTGAATGGAATGACTCCTTATTTGCTTATCAACAAGTGATGCGGGCGAACCTTGGGGAGCGTATTCGTAACATCCTCAAATCACGCCAGATTGGTGCGACCTATTACTTCGCAGGGGAAGCGTTTGAAAATGCAGTATTAACCGGTGATAACCAGATATTTCTAAGTGCATCAAAAGCACAAGCCGAAGTATTCCGCCGTTACATCATATCGATGGCAAAAACCTTTTTCGATATTGAACTTAGCGGTAACCCTATGGTGCTAAAAACAGCCCATGGAAATGCAGAATTACACTTTTTATCGACAAACAGTAACACCGCGCAGTCATATCACGGGCATGTTTACATCGATGAATACTTTTGGATCCCGCAATTTAAGAAGCTCAACAAATTAGCCTCTGCAATGGCCACCCATACCAAGTGGCGCAAAACGTATTTTTCAACCCCATCAACAAAAGCTCACCCTGCTTATGGTTTTTGGACTGGTGATGAATGGCGACAAGGTCGTAAAGCACGAGAAACCATTGAGTTCCCTAGCTTTGAAGCCATGCAAAAAGGAATTCGATGCCCAGATAGGCAATGGCGCTACATTGTTACCATTGAAGATGCAGTCAATGGTGGCTGTACTCTTTTTGATATTGACGAACTACGAGACGAATACAATAAATCAGATTTTCAAAACCTGTTCATGTGTATATTCGTCGATGACAGCCATAGCGTCTTTAGTTTCAGTAAACTTGAACAAGCCATGGTGGATGCCAGTCATTGGAAGGATTTTAAACCGACAGCAGCACGGCCATTTGGTAACCGTGAAGTATGGCTAGGATATGATCCAAGTCGAACCCGAGACAATGCCAGTTTAGTGGCAATCGCTCCCCCTATTCTTGCCCCTGAAAAGTTCAGGCTATTAGAGAAATTCTCATGGCGTGGACTGAATTTCAAATACCAAGTCAATGAAATAAAGAAGCTCTTTCAACGTTATAACGTCACTCATATTGGGGTCGATATCACAGGTATTGGTGCCGGCGTGTATGAATTACTTCAAGAAGCTTTTCCGCGCGAAACCATGCCGATTCATTACAGTGTTGAGGCAAAAAACAGATTAGTCATGAAGATGATTGATGTAATCGAAGATAACCGTTTGGCTTTTGATGCAGAGCATAAAGATGTCTTGATGTCATTTATGGCCATCACGCGTACCGCCACGGGCAGTGGAAATGCAATGACCTTTAAAGCCTCACGCGATGCAGCTACCGGTCACGCTGATGTATTTTTTGCTATCGCGCATGCTATCGCCAAAGAGCCCCTAAACCAAAAACAACGTAAATCAACATGGACAGTAACTCAATGACGGAAACAACCAAGAATAAACCACTACATTTTAGCTTTGGTGGTGTTGAAAACACACTAGGCAACAGCATGGCCGACTACATGGGGGTCTTTTATGATGCTTTTAGTGAGTTCTATACGCCACCAATTTCACGGATTGGCCTTGCTAAACTACTTTCAACCAATGGTTATCACTCTGCAGTCGTGCATTCACGTGCCAATATGATTTCACGCCGCTTTATTAGTGGCGGTGGATTACGTAAACGCCAAATGAAAGCTATCTGCCAAAACTATATCCAATTTGGTGATTGTCACATACTTAAAATACGTGATCGTGTCGGTCGTATTACACGCTTGTATCCATTGCCATCAATGTTTATGCGTCGAAAGAAAAATGGTGATTGGTTGCTATTACAACAAGACGGTAAACATATCCTTTATCCCGCGAACGACATCATTTTTATTGCTCAGTATGACCCTTATCAAGATAAATATGGGGTACCTGATTATTTAGGCGGCGTGCAATCAGCGCTACTTAATAATGATGCCACCATGTTTCGCCGTAAGTATTTTCTTAACGGGGCGCATATGGGATTTATCTTCTATGCCACGGATCCCAACTTATCTGCAGAAGATGAAGAGGAAATGAAAAAAACCATCGCAAGCTCCAAAGGCGTCGGCAATTTTCGTTCTATGTTTGTTAATATTCCGAATGGCACAGAAAAAGGCATTCAACTCATTCCCGTAGGTGATATTGCGACTAAAGATGAATTTAAAGCGATCAAAGAAATAACAGCACAAGACGTGTTGGCCGCACACCGATTCCCCCCTGGTCTTGCAGGTATAATTCCAGCCAATACAGCAGGATTAGGCGACCCTTTAAAATATGATGTTGTTTATCAACAAAACGAGGTGATACCTGTTTGTGACATCATTACAGATGAAATTAACAATGATAAAGAAATAGTATCAAACACTAAAATACAGTGTCATTTCGAGACTAAAAATAACACTCTAGACGGTTAATTTATTAATAAAATCATATTAATAGCACTCATTTTAATTTAAAATTAGAGTGATATAACAGTGAGGATTATTCATATGGCTATGCGCATTAAATGTAATCAATGTGGTAAAAATGCTCGAATCAGTAAGACCAATTGGTTCTCAACAGATTCTGCCGATTTATATTGCTCATGTTCAGATCCTGAATGTGGACACTCTTTTGTTATGTCGCTTGGTTTTAGTCACACACTTAGCCCTTCAGCAAAAAATACGGATGAATTAATTGTTTCATTAATCAAAGTACTATCACCTGAAAAAATAAAACAATTACAAAATCAATTATCAATGTTCTAGGTAATAATTAGTATTACCTCATTGCTTTTATTTCATCCGCTTTTTTTAGCAACACCATTAAGCGCTTTTTCTTGCGCGCACTAAATTCTTGTTGGTGATCCATAATTACCAGATTTGCTAAGTAATAGCCTATCTCTGCTTTACTATTTTCATCAGTACTCTGAGCAATAGCCTCAATAATAAAATCCATGGCTTCTGTTAATTGTTCGTTTTTATCCATAGGAATACCCTCACAAACTACTGTATTAATATACAGTAGTACTGGTGCCTATGTATAGTTTTCAGGTATATATACATTAAAAAACAGGCATCCTATTATTTTTACTTATGCATCCTAAGTCGTTTTCATGCACAATAGTCATACAAGTATCCCAGTCGTCACAATCAGTTTCCAACTCATACCTATTTAAAAATGACGTCCAATAATCCAAACTTGAACGCTTTTCAGATAACGTTGAAGAATAATGGCGCCAATAGCTACGCTGTTGTTTTAATGTATTTGCCATACGTAATCTTGATAAGCGAGCATAGTTAATATCTTTATGTACATTATCTAAACGATTATCGAGATAAGCTAAACGCTCTAACTGCTGATCTGTAATATCCAAATTATCTTGTAATGCAGCATGCTCTTCCTTCATCACTTCAACTAGCGCTGCTTTGTTCTGTTCTAATTCAACTTTAATAGCTTCATTTCGTGTATTGGCTTGCCATTGGCGATTATTAAATGCCCATCCTAAAAAATCATCAAACTTTTGTGTGGCGTTATCACCCGTAAATGTAATTTGATAATGGCCTACAGCAATGACACCGCGTTGACGTTTAGCATCTTTTGCTTCTGTAATTGCCTTATCACATTCAAGCATTCTAGCTGTTAGCTTTTCAGCCCGTTGCGCTTTAATTTCTGCCGTTAATTTCTTATTATTCTTATTAATTTGGTAATATTTTTTGGCTTTATTAAGTTTAATTTGAGAATGCATAACCACCGCATTGTAATGTGCATTACTACGTGCCAGTTTCTCTTCACATTCAGCAATAATTGCGGCCATATTATCAGCAATAAAACTCCCCATATCTTCCCAGTCTTTTGCTCTTGAAACGGCACCAATACCGTAACGGTTCCCCCGAATCAAACCTTGATTACCATCACTTCCCTTAGCTGTATAACCTACGGCTTTCACTAAATATGATGCACCCGCTTTAGCATGTTTAATACGTTCTATTTTGGCAAAACCATTACCCCAAATACGCTCTAACCGTCCGACCCATGCAAAGAAGTGGGTTTTAGGTACTTGCCAACGTAATAAAATATGAACATGAGGGTTTGGCTCACCATCTTCATTAGCTGGCATTTCAGCTACCCAACAATAATCCAGAGGGACTGCACCAATTTTAAACACGTCTTTCTTTATTTGTTTACAACGAGGGTGCTGAATTATCTTATCTTTACAATCACCACGACGAATAGGCGTAAAAGGACCATCAGCAATAACATTACCGCATTTTGTACCTGCAGGTTTTACTCGTTCCTGTCCTCGCTTTACTCGAACAGGCATATAATCAGGTGTCCAACCACGTTGATACATCTTCTGTGCTAAATCAATAAAGCGACTGACTTCAGTACCAATACTTGAATCAGGGTGATAAGCACGAATTTTTGTCCATGGTCCACTTGCTCTGATACTGGGATCACCAATATCAAATATCTTACGACCAAAATCATCAACCTCACCAGTTGGCTTAATCGCTTCTTGGTTAATGGCGGCCAGCTCACCTTCTTTTCCCATATCATCTAACCATGAAAATAAACCCGAAGCTTTAATACGATACGGCTCTCGGGAATGAGGACTCATAACAACAATAGTTCCCCGTACTCCTGGTTTAATTCTATTTTTAGATTGGGGTTTACTGGTAAGAATTTTCTCCCGCTGTTCTTCAGTAAACGTTAACGTACCAAAGGTAGTGTAACCACCACGTAATGCTTGAACATACGCACCCGATTCAAACACTTTACGCACGGCACCATCTGTTAACTTATCCGTAAACCTATCACCAGATTGAGCGGGTGGCATAGTTGATGGCCGAGATTGGGCTTGTAATCGAATACGCCATTCATTTGACCAATCACGATGAAATAACCGAGCCATAACCGGCGCATTTTGAACGAATCCATGCGCATTGAGGCATCCCATTGGATCGTGTTGCCAATTGAGGTTAATCGGCTCAAACGGTAATGGTTTAGGTGCGAGTTCATACCTGACATTCTCACCACGATGAGCTTTCACTTTTTTAAACAAATGCCCCCATTGCTTAAGACGTTGCTTCTTAGCTCTTGTTGTCGCCTTAGCCCCTTTTTGCGCTAATTCCTCCCTTGTCGGACTTTTGCGCCGCTGGACAAGGCTATTACCCCCAGCCGCTTCGCGACTGCCCTGCGGGGCAAAGTTTCGTGGAAATCTTGGATCAAAATAATGTAATGCTTGTTTTAAAACTTTATCATTTGAGTGATCTTGTAAAAAGAATTCAGCTTCATTGATTAAGTTCGGTGATGCACCAGTACATAATCTAATTTCTTGAGTTGAAAAAAATCCGGACATAAGCCCGGATAATTTATTTTCTGAAAATTTCATCATAACTGAGCAAACTCCTGTGTATCACACACCAAAAATCCACCTTGGTTATTCCCTTTAACAAGTACACCATTGATTTCAAATTCGCATTGCAATGATATTTTGGCAGATTCAATCGCTAAAACGCGACGTTCAAATTCACCCAAAGACAAATTCATTACCTCTGCTGTTTCATTATCACGAACAAAATCACCGTCTTTATTAATAAACGCCGCTAAATAGTTCATGCATATTGCTCGCTTTGTAATAAAACTTGCTGCTGTGCCAACTCAATATTGATCAGAACTTGATCTCTATATGACAGTAATTCATCAACTAAAGTGGGTGATTGCAATGAAACTCTAATATCCACACTATTTTCTTTTATATATTCATGAATATTAAAATCAATAACACCACTTTGTGATGAAATATTAAATGAATCAATATTTAATGAGAGGAGTAGCTTGTGGTTTTCTCTATGCTCAAAGACTAACTGTGATAATTCAGTAATTAAACTTGCTGCAGGAGATACTTCTTTACCCTCATGTTTAATTAAACGGTTTAATTTATTTGCATCTATTGCAATTTGTTGTGCTTGTTCTAATAACTTATTCATACAGCCCCCTAAACAACCTAAAATATTTATCTAAAATCTTTCAACGAACGATTAGCTAATGGCTTTAATGCATCCGCTAATGTATTGATGGCACGATGTAACTTTGCCCGCGATACTTCATCCATATCAGCAAGGGGCATATTTATATGCGCTTTAGTTAAACGAGCGGCTGAACAAATAGCCCGTCTAAAGTCTTCTTGTAAATTGTCATACACTAAACCTACATGTGACTGGCTACCGAACAAGGCATGTATATTAGCTAATGATTGTTCCACTGTCGGGATTCGTTGAGTTTGTGCCATGATTATCTATTCCTTTATGCCCAACCGGGAATGGGTAAACCGTTCATCACCGCGTCGGTACACATCGAAATAAATGGCGTAGTACCCTGACAACGGTTTTCAACATCGTTCATCAATAAAGCTAATTCACGCATAGCAGCTTGAGCTTTAGTGACAATTTGATTTTTCCTATGTCGCGTTAAGCGTTTAGTACTTTCAGCTTCAGCAAGATGGCGGCTTATATCACCGGTGTGACTACTGATCGCCATTGCTGCCATAACAGGTGATTTACCCTCACCTTTCGACGGTAAACGTACTGCCGTTAAATCCAAATCCAACAACACGCTATTGACGAGATCACAATTCTCACTTTGTTTAGTAATAAGCATCAACTCACGCACGGTTAATTGATGCGGTTGATTAGGGTTCAGTTTGTTCCGAAGGATCTGTGGTCTTATTGCGCATTCCATTGCGATTTGCTCTAGGTTCTCTTTCTCAGCAAACCGTATAGCTGCGCTTTCAAAAGCATCGTGTTTAACGGGATCAGCGGCATACATTGTTATCGACCTTGAATATGCAACAATTCAAATGAGCAAAGCAGACATGATTTATCAGTCAAATCCGCCTTACCTCCTTAATCCATGACTCATAATTAGTTGGCCTATGGTTTCTAATAAGGCATTTGCGTACACACGCTACCCCACTTGAAGCTCTGCTTCCTTTAAAGCAAGTTGATGCATGGCAACCATATTAATGAGGGGCTTTTCACGTGGTAGCTCTTTCTTCTTAATGAAGATTCGGCCTTTACGGATGTAATCAATAACAGTGCCCTTTGCCATCCCTGTAAGGATGCAATATTGGTCAACCGTAACAAATGGAGTGGTTATTGCTATTTGATATTGCAGCATAGTGGTATCCTAAGAAGTTATGAACGTTTCATTCGTTACTTATCGCCTTCACTCGATACAAAAGTAACTCACCGGAAAGATTATAGGACTCAAATGACTAACAATCAAGATAAATTGAAGCGCTTTAATTATTCAGGCGGTAAAGACTACATTATTAAATTGAAGTCAATACTTGGTGAGACTACTGACACAGGACTCGCAAGAAGACTTGGAATTCCAAAAGGTACTATTTCGACGTGGTTGCAGCGTGATACGACGCCATTTGAAATATCTATTATTGTTCATTTGGCTACAGGATTATCATTAAGATGGTTACTTCTAGATGAAGGTGAACCTTTCCAAGTAAATTCAGCTGAAAACACTCAATCAAAAACGTTTATTCGAACCAAATTACAGAATGGTGTATTAGTTGAAGATAGTGGTGATGTTAGCTTTGATGTGACATTACTAAATCATTACGACATCGATATTCAAAATACCAAAGTCATTGAAAATGGTTTTGAATTACTTTTTGTTAATACCCAAGAAGTAAACCCAGCGTCTGGTCGATACTTAATTGACATTGACGGGTCTATTTCAGTTAATCATTTACAGCGTTTACCGGGTAAGAAGTTAGCGATGAGTTTTGGGGATTCTTCAATTGAAGTTGCACAAGAAGATATTAAAGTGATTGGCCGTGTTACGATGGTAATAGATAAAGAATAACGATCAATAAATGAGTTAGCCAATAATAGCTAACTCATAAATGGACAAAAACTGCTTAGATTATTTGCTCTATCTCGACTAGAAAGTATTAGGAAAAGTAAGGGTAACTACTATAAATTATGGCTCCACAATATATTTTTGTCATATAAAGATCAGAGCAAAAAAATAATCGCAGCCTAAGATAAAATATAAAAAGGCCGTATCCCTATTGAGGATACGTCTTACTTATTACTAAATGGATCAGGTAAGTTTCAATAAACTACTTATTCTTTTCAAGTCGCTGCATTAACCTTTCACTATTTTCAGTGTAATAAACCTTTGCGTCATCAAATTTTCTTATATCACGAGCAAGAAATCCTGAAACTTGGGTGTTATAACGAACAGCATCTGACTCTGCTTTAGATATATACACATCTGCTTTATTCAACTTTTGGCTAAGATCATCAACATTCTTAATCAAACTATCCAATTTAAGCATAGTTAAAGCACTCTCTTTCTCCTCTCCTGATAAAGAGCTTGTAGGTACTTTTGCTGGCGTAGTTAATTCAAGTAATCGAATAAGTGAATTAACTTCATCTTTATCATTTCGTTTTTTATAAGTGTCAAAGAGCATGGTAGTTAATCTTTCAATTGCATCTTTTACATCCCGATGCTTCATTGAACTACTGTAATCACAATATCTCAAACCACCAATATCAAAAGGAGCTTCTGTCTTGTCATCTTTTAATAAAACAGTTGGTAAATCGAAAGCTTGTCTTAACCCCAATTCATAGAATACATTAGGGTTTTTTGCGCTCATATCACAAATGGCCATAGGTGATTTAATAACGTTTTTTAATATATCTAAATGAATCAGGTTTGTATTTTTTGTTTCATCAGCTCGAAGAGGCTCCATGCCAGCAGCTTTTACAGCTGGTATAATTATATCTTCATAAACATATTGAAAATGCTTATCTTCATAACCTACTTGATTAGATATAGGCATAATCACAAAACAAATAGTTTTCGATTCATCTTTCATACGAAACTCAACAATTAATATATATCCTTATATATTACAATTACAATGTTAGTATTTCTATATATTAATATATGACTTTATTACCACTGCAAGATGCCCGTCTGAATATTAGGGACAGAAATGAGTTGGGGCCAAGTTACATTAGATAAAGCTAAATTACGGAAGGGCTCTATAGATAAAAAACAAAATCATCCCCTCTACTCCCCGCCTAAAAAGGTTAGTGAACTACATAAAACTCTATCTATTGCAGGGAAAGCTGGGGATATCCCCAGCTACTGTTAATACTCTTAAAAAAACTAGTATTGATCCGCTCCACCACCTAGCTCAGTTAGTACAGCCATGAACTCATGGTTGTTCTTTAGGTAGTCCGCCGATGGGTAATCCATAAACTGCATACAGATCATTACAAGTCTTAGTTGAGAGAACTCGGTAAAGCTGATCAGAGTTTGAAACTGGTCAATTCTAATTGTCTTATCAAACTGGTTTGTATCACTGAGTCTTTCGGTAATCATTTTCACGATATTATAGAAAACTCGAATCGTGTTATAGATGTGCTCGTCTTGGTCAAGTTTATCTAACATTTCCTCTATTTCAGTATCTTGTGCGGCACGCTCCCGAAAAGCTTCAATCCGATCTTCAAGCTCTCGTATAGCGCAGACTCCTCTCAGTATTTTAATACCTTCCTCTTCCTTGAACTTCAATTCGAAATTAGCAAACGAAGCCCTCTGCGCTTCTATTAGCCCGAAGAAATAAGTTTCAAATGATCTCAACTGTTCGTTTTTATGATTCAGTTGTACCTCAGCCCTAAGCTCTGTATTGGCTTGATTCTGTAGATTCAAGGACTGAATCAATAATACCAAAGACACAAAGCTAAGCAATGGACTAACAAGTCCATTAAAGAAATCACCAAAATCAACCCAATCAGAGGGCTGATCTGAGATCTCATATCCCAGATTGAAATAGAACTGGAATACATAAGAAGCAACGACTATAACCATCAAACTGATAGCTACAATTGAATACTTATTAGGCATCAATAATATCCTCAACAATATATTTGATTATTCGCCCAGTGCTTGTAGTTTGCGTATGGACAATAAGTTGTAGGGTTTCCCATTCTTCTCTTGGTTTACTGTTATTTGTATGCAAGTTTTCAGAAAATGGCGTTTTGGATGTTACTTTAAGCTCTAGATACTTCTTCGTTGCAGGGAATCCAAATGCAACAGTTTCATCTGCATCTTGTATTTGAAGCCGACCATTACCAGTATTAATATTAAGACGAGTAATACTTGCAGTGATGTTTCGCTTAACTCTGTCTGTCCGTGGTTGTAAAGTTGCATGTGTTGCGCGGTTAACTTTAGCTAAGATCGTTTGTTTTTCTCTACTCTGTCTATACCTAAGTTTTACATCTTGATTAAAGTTATTAGATACAGTGTGTAAGTGATCAAGAGAGCTTCTTTGCAGTTGCTTAATTAAATTCTCTTCGAGTTCAATCCCAAGATCTTTTAGAATTTTTTTAGCATTTGGGGAAAGCTCAAGACTTTCTTGATAAAGAGCTTCATTTATAAAATAAGATATCAGCTCCACAAATGCCGTCTTACCAATATTATTGAATCTCTTCTGCACATCCACATCATAGATATCAATAGAGAACTGCTGACCAAAAGAGCCTTTAAAGCTCTTTTTTAAATTTGTTCGAACTTTACTTTCACTCGATAGTCTCTCTGGCACGCGTTTTTCAAGAATTGTAGTTGCGATCTGTCTGGTAGCCTCAGATGCCCCTTTAAGCGTATCGAGTCCAGAATTCATATCTACAGAGTAATCATCACTTGCGATAACAACATCAAAGTTGACGCTCATACACATTCCTAGAGCAGTTAAATTTTTATGCAACCAGTATATATTAAAAATTATTAATATGTAGATATTACAGAGAGTTATTGAACTTTTTTTGATCTAATCAATTATTGGTAGAGGTAATTTGAAAAACAGCTTTATTTGCAAATTTTATATCCAGCTTCTAAGAGAATTAGGATACCTATGCTTATCACAGTGCAGATACATTTTAAAACATTTTGGGACAGAAATTAGTTACATACTTCAAATTGTCATTGAAGTATACCCAAACAAAACAAAACCAGCCCTCCTCCACTTTGCTTACACTCTAGGAACTTTAGAAACCACCTATAAAAAACCAATTAAAGAAACTAACTTAAGTTGAACTAACAAGTTTTGCTTAAATTTAGAAATGTAGCGCTTTAACCCTAATTATGAAGCGTAATGGCCATTGAAATACCCAGTAACAAAATTAACAAGCATTTAACTACGATTTATTGTTAATATCAATGCAACAAGTATCTTAAAACAAAACTTATAACCTTTATTTTAGTTGAAGTGTGATCACACACGAAGTGCGGATTAGATAACATATGTTAAATGCGACTGTTTTTAGGGGCGATTTTACGGGTATTTGGGTCGCATCAGATTGATGAGCGATTTATGGCAAGGTGGATTGACAAAAAGTATAAGATTTAAAATAAATCTATTTCGAGGTGTATAAAAGGTCGCTAATGGTAGCCTTTGCGGTATCGGACCGTTACAGCATCGCGGATTACATAACGTTAATATGTTAAAAAAACTTATTATTAGGAATATTCGAACATCCGCAAGTGGAGAAATTTTACTCTGATAGGGTGAAGATTGTACTTTAATATGCTATTGTTTGCACTTGTCTGGCGGTCACTATCTAGTGATTGAAATATGTAGATAAGGATGATGGTTTTAACATGGATAATGACGCAAGAGAAATGGCTTTTTTTAAAGCACGATATGAATATTCTCAATCTTTGTTTGAAAAGGTAGTCGTAGCAAAAAATGCCAACGAAAAAAAAGTAGTTTTTATTAGCGGATTCATGACTGCGGTAGTTATCGCTACAATATTCAAGATTTCTGATATTGTAAAGTACAGTGATGTTAAATTAATGCCTTGGCCTGTTTATATACTCGCAGCTATCTGTCTGATATTTATTGTTTTATGTTATTTATCATTAATAATGTCAATGATAGTTAGAAAGTGGGATCCTGCAATATCTAATGATGCAACCTCATTACTTTTCTTACCAAGTAGCAAAATACTGTCTTCTACTTCACAAGAAAAGGCGTTTTATGAAGAGGTAGCTCTATTATATACACTTGCATATGAGAATAACCTAGTTACTAATAAGGAAATGTCACAAAAAGTTAGTGGTTCTTATTGTTTTTTATTCTTATCTGTTTTCTCAATACTGCTATTAATTGTAGTTTATAGTTATTATCTTCTTTAATAAAAGGACGTTTAATATGTTTAATATGTTTAATATGTTTAATATGTCTATAGAGCCTGATAATAGGACAACAGTTGAGATTATTTCTGAAAAGCTTAAAACTATAGAGTCTAATTTCAAATTAAGCTCTAAATATTTATTAGCATTAGACTTAAAAGAAACATTAACTCGTTGCGGTGTAAATGATAATAAATATATAAACAGAGATGATGCTCCGATTGATTACGATGTGGATTTTAAACCTTGTATTGTTGAAATATTAAATAGAGAATTAACTACTAATGAGATAGTAATTATCGATATTTTATCAAAAGAGTTATGTCGTCACGATTACAGCTCATCTATAAATTCTTAATGTTAAATGCAGTCCATTGAGGCGGTGTTTTGGAAATAAATTTATATATGGTCGTTATTGTCGATTTTTTAATTTGAATACTGAATATATTAACAGATAATCAGGCTAACTGTTGGCTATTAAAATAATTAAATGGTATGGTATTCCATATAGAGAATGAATTAACTAACAAAAGGTGCTAACTATGAATAAAAAAACATTAGCTGAAAATATTGGCATTGATACCACTAATGGTTATGATACTCGATGTTGGGATTTTGAAACAGATAATGCAATTATTTTTCTCATTGCTAAAGATGAATTAGATCTTAAAAATGGCTTTTCAGAACTTATGTATGATGTTAGTGAAAATTCCCTTGGTGGCAGAAAAAAGCGCTGTGAATTACGTCAGAAAAATGTATTGAAAGTCATGCTTGGTAAAAAAAGAGGTTATGTCTTAGTTCGTTCTGAAAAACTATTAGAAGGTGATAGAGATAATCATAAATGGAATTTAATTAATGGCGCTAAAGTTCATCCTGTTACTGCATTAAATATGATTATGCGTGAAAAATGTGGATGGGTAACAACTGATACAGATATCTTATTAGATATTCATAATATTAAGTAACTGATATTCTATTTTTTTAAAAAAAGCAATTAACTCATTAACTTACAAGCATTATAAAAAATTATTGATAATAATTTAGAACTTCTTGAGTCATCAACTCAAGCGCATAAAGCAGATGAAAGTATAGTTGTTGGAATTGCAAAATATTCTGCTGTGAATAGATATGATAATTTATCAGAAGCACAAAAATATCATTTTGATAATTGTATTAGACACCTAATCGAGAATGTTCAAGCTATAATCACGAATTTGAAGAAATACCTCGTAAGTGCCCTAATGTATTAGATGATGAAGAGCTTATTGATTATTATCAGAATGATGGGAAATATTGTGGTAGTTGTGAAGCTCAAGCCGTGGATGATGCACACTCGAAGGAATCTTTTTTCCGTGATTAAGTCAGCCACTAATAAAATTAGTAATTATATACCATACTGGTGGTTTTTTGTTTGTTAGATTTGAAATAAATTTATTTCGACGGCATCCTAATTTTAGTTAAAATCTGATTATCACATTTCCACACAGCACTAATATTAAAAATACAATTATAATAAATAAGTCACAATATCAGGATTTAATATTATATATAGTACAGAAAGATGGCTTAATAGCTTATGTATTATCTTGATAATACATAAAACAAATAAGCTTTATGCACCAAGGGGATATCAGTTATCGATACCATAGAATATTTGAATGATAGATATAATGAAGAACAAGCAAGATTTAATCATTTCGAAAATAAGTGCTCTAAGTTACTAACGTTTTTAACCGGATTGATTGGAGCACTTTCGATATATGGTAGCTATGCAAAGAAAGAAATTTTTTCTTTTTCCAATCCTATTGAAGTGATTATTTTTGTACTATTTATTTTCTCTGTTTTTTGTATTATTTGTGCTTGGGGACATGCTTTATTAGCAATTAAAATTGGAGATTGTCCAATTTTACCTAAAAATAGAGTTGCCATAAATTATATTAGAGACGCTGATAAAGATACAAGTAATGAATATGTTTTCAACTGTTATATTGACACATTAGAAGCATTAGCATCGGTGATTGATGAAAAGTCTCAAAATCTTGTGCACTCTTACAATGAACTTACACTAGGCGCTTGGGCAATAGGTATTCTCGCTTTAATCACGATCATAATGGAGATAGTAAAGTGACAGAAAATAAGAAACCTCAAAATAACAATCAAAAAACCCCACCAACAATAGATTATGTTAAAAAATCTAGAAATCCTGCACAAAATAATCAGAAAGATAAAAAAGAGAAGTCAACTAGTTGATAACTCGTATATACTAAGAAATTATGAGGTTAAATTTAATTTTTAGTAACTATATATCTATTAATGCGAATAAATGAATTAAGTGACAGTGTATCTGTTAGTATGCATAAATAGAAATAATGTTAAATAACCGCCCTTTTGTGGCGGTTTTTTCCATTCACCTCCCCATGGTTTCATCTCACCTCTGTTTTATTCGTTATAAACAAACATTGCTTTTTCCCCAAAAAATAATACTGTATATAAAAACAGTATTATTGGTTTTGTTATGGCTACCCGAAATCTAAAAGACAACAGCAAGAAACCATGGCTTTGTGAGTGTTATCCGCAAGGACGAGAAGGTAAACGTATTCGAAAGCGGTTTTCTACTAAAGGAGAAGCTATCACTTTTGAGCGTTTTACTATACGGGAAATTGAAGATAAACCTTGGCTTGGTCAAAAAGAAGATAATCGGCGCTTAACCGATCTAATTAAATATTGGAAACATGCTCATGGTATGACCCTTTCTAATGGAGAAAAAATCTATAGTTTATTAATACTTATTGCTGAAGCGATGAATAACCCAATAGCCTCTCGATTAACAAGTAAGCACTTTTCTGATTTTAGAAAAAAACGCTTATCTGGTGAGATTTCATTTATTGAAGATAAAAGGAATAGAGGAACTGCTAGTATTGCAACGTGTAATCTAGATTTAGCCTATCTTCACTCTGTTTTTAATAAGCTCATAGAACTAGGCGAATGGCACTCCCCTAACCCGCTTAAAGATATAAAGCCGTTTCGTAAAAAAGATAATGTAATGTCTTTTCTTACTAAAGAACAAATTACTATTTTATTAGACAGTTTAGCCACTGGACAAAATCCCGACATTATTAAAATCGTTAAACTATGCCTATCTACAGGAGCTCGTTGGAATGAAGCGGCTCAGCTTAAAGGTAGCCAACTAAGTAAATACAAAGTGACCTTTACCAAAACAAAAAGCGGTAAAAATAGATCGGTGCCTATCAGTAAAGAGCTCTATGACGAAATATATCAATCGACTGCAGGAGCTTTATTTTCGCCATGTTACTATGCATTTTTGTATAGGCTTAAAACGATGGACTTTAATCTGCCATCAGGACAGGCATCACATGTATTACGCCATTCGTTCGCAAGTCACTTCATGATGAACGGCGGTAATATATTGGTGTTAAAAGAAATATTAGGTCATTCTGATATTACCATGACCATGCGTTATGCCCACTTCTCACCAGATCACCTATCAGAAGCGCTCACCAAAAACCCTCTATTCAGCCTATAAAAATGGCGGCAGAATGGCGACAAACATCATTAAACGTCGCCTAATATCATAAAAAATCGTATACTTAAGTCATGTAAGCTATTGATTAAAAGTCTAACTTATTGTTTATTAATGATTTGTTATATGTTATTAACTTCTATGTTATAACTTTAAAATAGTAATAACCGTCGTCTTTTACTACACTCCTGACTTGTTCTGATGGCATAAATTACCGACAATATATCGGAACTTATTTTGAATGAAATAACGTCTGCTTCTTGTCGGTCTCATTAATAACGTTATAAAGACTCATCACTTTACGCAGATAACACTTAGTCCAACACAAAAAATCACAGACAGAACAACGTTAAATACTGCAAATTTAGTCATCATTATGCGTTGTTTATTTGGAGCTCTAGATTGAAAAAGTTATACCAACATCTCTATTTAGCCTTTGCCTTACTCACAGCTTTGTTTGGCATTACCTTTTCATCAATAGCAGCAGCAACACCACAACACAGTACTGGCTGGGTAACAAATCCACAGCACCCTCCTGTTGAAGTCAGACTGATGCTAACAGGACAGCAAGATCCCGCTAAGCACACTGTCCAAGGTTTACTTGAAGTTAAACTTGATACCGATTGGAAAACATATTGGCGATCACCAGGTGAAGGTGGTGTTGCACCAAGTATTAATTGGGAAACATCGTCAAATATTAGCCATGTCGATTGGCAATGGCCTTTACCTAAACGCTATGAATTTTTAGGTGTTGAAACTCTCGGCTACAAACACGATGTTGTATTTCCTCTTTCAATCCATGTAAAAGACATGACAAAACCAGTATTTCTTTCTGGAAAATTAACCATGTCATCATGCACAAGTATTTGTGTGTTAACCGATTACGAACTCTCATTTGATTTTATCCCAAGTAAATTACTGCCATCAACAGAAGCGATGTTTCTGTATAACAAAGGGGAAAGTCAGGTTCCAAAATCATCACCAACAGTCACTTTAAAAACGCTGTCTTATAATAAAGCAGAAAAAAAAGTGACCGTTGTGGCAACGAATAGTACTGGTTGGCAGCAACCAGATGTCATTCTTGATGGTGATACACAAGCAGTCAAAGACACGTCATTTCTCAAGCCAACAACAACTATCAAGGGCGACACACTTTATGCGACCTTGCCTGTAACAAGTTGGTTTGGCACTCCCAAGCTCGTAGGACAACCACTTCACGTAACAATAGGCGATCATGATCTTGCCGTTGAGATGACAGCGACTGCCACCGACACTCCCGTTAATATTCCAACCACGAATAGTAATCTTCTTAAAGTGATCGGTTTAGCCTTACTTGGCGGTCTGATTCTTAATATTATGCCATGTGTATTACCTGTATTAGGAATGAAGTTAAGTAGTGTTATTTCGGCTCAAGGACTTGCTCGTCGTCAAATCAGAACTCAATTTTTAGCCTCTGCTGCTGGCATCATTGTTTCATTCTGGCTGTTAGCTTCATTTTTAACCGCAATGAAACTATCAGGCCAAGCACTTGGATGGGGAATTCAATTTCAAAGCCCATGGTTTATTGGCGCAATGATCACAATTACGGTGTTATTTGGCGCTAATATGCTAGGTTTATTTGAAATTCGCCTTTCAAGTAATACCAATACATGGCTAGCAACTAAAGGTGATAGTTCTCATCTCGGCCATTTCATTCAAGGTATGTTTGCTACATTACTAGCAACGCCATGTAGCGCACCTTTCTTAGGCACTGCCGTTGCCTTTGCATTAGGCGCAGATTTAATTACCCTCTTTGCTATCTTTACTGCCCTGGCCGTTGGTATGGCTGCACCATGGTTATTGATCGCTCTTTTCCCACAACTAGCGACATTAATGCCCAAACCTGGCGCATGGATGGATCGCGTTAAGACATTATTTGGCTTAATGATGCTAGCCACATCTGTATGGCTATTAAGCTTAATGACCAGCTTTTTTAGTCCTACCTTAGTATGGGGATTAGGTGCTGTTATCTTAGTCACCATCTTATGGCTAGTCGGTCGTAAAAAAGGCCGTAAAACGGTAATTATTACCTTGGCTGTAATGTTGCTTGGTGCTGGTGCAAGTTTATTTACAGGTAGCTTAACTGCCAATAAATGGTCCACACCATTACCCGCAGATCATCACTGGATCCCATTAGATACTGCAAAAATTGCTACCGAAGTAGCGCAAGGTAAAACCGTTTTTGTCGATGTAACTGCACAATGGTGTATCACTTGTAAAGCCAATAAAATCGGTGTGATTTTACAAGAGCCAGTATATTCAGCCCTGGATAATAAGAATATTGTTCTAATGCGAGGTGATTGGACTAAACCATCAGATTACGTAACTGGATTCCTACAATCTCACGGTCGTTTTGGTGTGCCTTTTAATATTGTTTACGGCCCTAATGCACCAAAAGGTATTGAGTTACCAGTTATTTTATCGAGCGAAACTGTCCTTAGCGCCTTAAAAGAAGCGGGGAAATAATGACATCAGATACCAATAAAAAGCCTCGTTATACAAAACGACGATGGATTCAAAGTATTATTATACTTATCATCATGGCTATCGTTGCAGGTACAGCATTAGAAGCGTGGCGCAATCGCAATTTAGATAAAATGCAAATATCGACGTCACAGCCAACTTATACCACGATTGATAATAAAAAAGTTGATATTTTTAAAGACAGCTATGATCAAACGGTGCTGGTATATATATGGGCAACATGGTGTGGAAGTTGTAAGGTCGTTTCTCCTGTCATTAACTGGCTAAACAACCAACAATGGGCAGATCTCAAAATTGTAACCATTGCTATGCAATCAGGCGATGATCGCCGTTTACATGCTTACTTGCATACGAAAGGCTATAACTTTGCTGTTGTGAACGATAACAACAGAGCATTAACCCGTCAGTGGAAGCTTTCAAGAGCGCCAACTATTTTAATGATTAAGAATGGTCAGATTCAAAGTACAACGGCTGGATTGGTTACACCACCGGGATTATTTGCCCGTTTAGCATGGGTTGATATGAAGTAATAAAATACCAGCTACGCCGTTATTGTTTCGATTGAAAAGAATAATGCGTAGCTGGATAATTTTTTAATATTTGTCTAAGCGGCGTATTTGCCAGAAATGTCGTCGCCAATATGGATTATCTAAACGAGAGATAATAACGCCTTTTGATTGTGATGCATGTAAAAATTCTGAATTACCCAAATAAATTCCTACATGACGTGAATTACGCCCTGTTCTAAAAAAGACTAAATCACCTTCTTTGGCATTATTACGCTTAACTTGTTTACCTCGTTTTACTAATTCTAACGTTGTTCGTGGCAATGACTTTTGATAAACAGCCGAATAACCAACTTGCACGAAGGCCGAACAATCTATCCCTTTTTTAGAGGAACCACCATAGCGATATGGAGTACCTTTCCAATTATGATAAACACCATCAAACATTCCGTTATCAACAGGTAATGTATGTGCTATTTCTTGTTTTGGTGCTGGTGTTAATACCTTTGTGGTGTCTTTTTCATTCGATGGTGTCGATGAACACCCAACTGTTGACAATAAGGTCAATAAAATTAATATCGTTTTTTTTGTAATCAATCCATTCTTCACGACTTTTCCTACAATCCTTCAGTGGAAATAAATATATTCGATACAATCTACTAAATATTATAGTTACGTTCGTCATACTAACGTAAATCGTAACTAATAATTGTGCTATTGATTCAATTGTTCTATATATTATTATCTAATTTATATAATGATACATGACGAATTATACTATTCAAGAATACAACGAAGGCGGGTATAGATATTAAAGTGAATTTATCGTTAGTACAGATTGAAACTCACAAAGAAACATAATCGAAAATTAATATACAAATTAATAACACTTAAATTAAGTAAAAAAAAGCTCACACCGTAATGCAAGCTAAAACTAATACAATAGAAGAGATAAAATGATGATGTATCATCAATCACTACTGTAAATCTTTTAGTACTAAAAGCGAGGTCTTTAGCTTTCATTTTAAGAAAACGAGATACAATTCACAGGGTTATGTAACTAGCTATATTATTAACAGCATAAAAAAACCCTATGGATATCAGGTGATTATACCAAGATTATTCACAGGGCTAGTATTTTATAAACTTATAGGTAAAGCTTAGCCACTTCTGAAGGCTCTAATTCAATACCTTCCAGTGATTCATTCCAGTTCAAACCAACTAATACGCCGTCTTCTACTAGTGTGATCATCCAATCTTCAAGAAAAATGTCTAATGGTAGTTCACTTGGTTGAAACTCAGCCCATTCATCTGCACATTGCACTTTTGCATCAGCTTCATTTGACCAAAATGGCATCACTTCAGAGTCTTCAAATTCAGAAGATGCAACAGATAACCAATCACCCTCTTCGTTACGAAGGCTCCAAACAACACGTGTTGCTTGTGTTTCTGTTACGAACAAAGCTTTATTTGCTTGGATATCTGCAGTTAATTTAGTCATCATTTTCTCTCAATTAAAATGCTATAATATGGCTTTATCAGTTAAATATATCAACCTTTACCCTACCTAGATATTTTATCAAAAAAACACCTTATCAGCATTATTATTTAGTCATTGTTCCTTCGGCAGCATCAACAAAAAATCTAAGCTTACAATATGTGCCTTTTCTTCACAGCGTATATTGACTTATAAAATTTCAGTGACAGAATGTCAGCGAATATGATCAGTCTACACTAGGATAGTTTTTTAGGCCTGAGCGCCATTTTGATCATTCATCACAATAGCTTCTCAATATTGCAATGATATTGAGGCAACAACTACTTTTTAATCTTAGGTGTAAACATGCAATCACGTCGTGCAGGTAATATGCTTGCGGCATTTTCATTTATTCTTTGGGGAATATTACCGCTTTATTACCAATATCTACCTCAAGCAAATACAAATGAATTACTTGCATTAAGGCTTATATTCTCAGTACCTGTAATGTTAATTGTCATGGTATTACTACGACAGCCAATACCTGCGATGAAAACGATTCTTGCGGATAAAAAGTCATTAGCCATGTGTGGGTTAGCTGGCGTTATAATGAGTGTATCTTGGTATGCATTTACATGGGCTATCACTCATGACGATGTGTTAGCTGCCAGTTTAGGTTATTTTATTAACCCATTATTTGCGATTGCATTAGCCATGTTTTTTCTAAAAGAACGACTCACTAAAGCACAAGTCATTGCCGTTATTTTGGCTATTTTAGGTATCGGCTATCAGGTATGGGAATATGGGCGGTTGCCTTGGTTATCATTGATCATGGGTAGCTTTTTTGCCATCTATGGATTAACGAAAAAGTACATAAAATATGATGCACTGACGTCTGTAACCATTGAAGCGGCAATACTGACACCTTTTGCTCTTGTGTATATGATGTGGTTATATTTCAGTGGTGACAGTGTTGCATTAACATCAGGTACGACGACCTTTCTACTTTATGCTGGTGCTGCACCAGTGACCGTTGCACCATTGATATTTTTTGCTTTAGCACTCAATCGCACTAGCCTTACTATGGTCGGTCTCATGCAGTACATTGAGCCAAGTCTACAATTTCTATTGGCGGTATTCTTATTTGGTGAAGTATTTGATCAAACAAAAGCCATCAGTTTTGGCTTAATTTGGCTAGGATTAATTTTTTGTACGGTAGAAGCCCTACCTGCACTATTTCGTCGAAAAAAAATCATTCTAACGAGCCATTAATAAATACATAGCCTAACACCGTTTCATTATCGTTAGGCTATTGTATTTTCTACCGCCACTTATTAGGAAATAAATATGCCAACAACATCTCCTAAAGCCTCATTGAATGACCTTAAAGATTTACAACATGCACTTACTGAATTTGCTCAACAACGTCATTGGGATCAATTTCATACGCCTAAAAATCTCGTAATGGCATTAAGTGGCGAGATCGGTGAATTAATAGAGATATTTCAGTGGCTAACCCCAGAGCAAAGCCAGCAATTATCACCAGAAAAGAAACAACAGGCTCGCGAAGAAATCGCTGATGTAATGATGTATTTAGTGCGCTTAGCCGATAAATGTGACATTGATATACTTCAAGCATGTCAAGATAAGATTCAAAAAAATGCGGCCAAATATCCTATCAATAAGTGCTACGGCTCTGCTAAAAAATATAACGAATTAGATTAATATTACTGACTAATAAATGCAGAGAATAAAAAAGCTGACATAATGTCAGCTTTCTATAATGGTTTATTTTTCACCGACACCGCGGTTTTCTTTCTTCGCAAGCGCTATTTTACCAAAGCCCAACTTACGGAAATAACTATCTCGGTATTCACGCCCAGCTTTACTACACGTAGATACTGCTTCAACTTGTTGCTCCATTTTTAGAAATGTCGTTAAATCAATACCTTCAGCAGCAGCTACCGCTTCATGAATGTTACGGTGTATATCAAAAGAGAAAATTAATCGCTTCTCTTCTTCTTTGTAGGTATAAACAATAGTACGTGACATAACGTCCCCAATAGAGCATGAAAGGATAGCGAATTTACCGTATAAGACATCAATATGGAAGTAGAACCGTATTTAGTATAATGATTTACTTTTTTATGCCTTAATTATCAACAACTTCACACTGTTGCGGCATTAATAAATTATGTTGGAATAATTCACCTTCAGACATCGGCTTATAAAAATAAAAACCTTGAATATAGCGCACACCAAGTGAAGCTATAAATTCTAACTCTATTTGTTTTTCCACCCCTTCCACAACAATATCTGCTTGCGTAATTTTTCCAAGTTGTACTGCAATTTTAAATAACTCTTTTCCTCGTTGGCTATCAAGGTTTAAGACTAATGAGCGATCAATCTTAACTTTATTAAATTCAAATCGAGATAGATAGGCCAAAGAAGAATAACCAGTACCAAAATCATCGAGTGCAACTGAAATGCCAATACATTGTAATTCTGATATTATTTTAGTTACTTTTTCTTCGTCTAAAATTAAGAGTTCCTCTGTAAACTCCAATTCTATATGATGAAAAGATAACGCACTATTGCTGATTCGATCTTTTACAATATTAACAAAGTTTTTTAGTAAAACAGTATCAGGAGAGATATTAATCGATAATTTAAAATTAGGATTAATAATAATAAATTTTTCTGCTGCTTTTATCGCATTATCTAATACCCACAAATCTAATTCTGGCATTAAACCTAATTGATTGAAATCAGAAATAAAGGTTGGTGGTAATATTTTACCTTGATGATTTCTAAAGCGGATTAAAGCTTCACAGCCAACAATACGATTATTTTTAATATCTACCTGAGGCTGATAATAGAGAATAAATTCACCATCATTCTGTAATTTCTCAATACTCCTCTGAGCACGAAGATTATCGTGCAGCGACGGAATAAAACTGGTTAAGCGTGTTTTTGATTCAATGTCTTCACTTGTAAATAACCGATTTGAAAATATGTCAGAAACACCGATACCTAAACTACGCTTATCCATTAATTTGAAAAATGGAAAATAAATCGCTAAGCCAATGAACACTAATACTAACTGTAGTATTGCACCAGAAATTGCACCTCCTGTCGCCATATAGCCACTAATAAAAGGAGGCATTAACCAACTATGAATTTCACTTAACGGCGGTACGATACCCATATAAATTGCGCCATAAGCAATAATAAAACTTACTGTTGGTACTAATAAAAATGGAACTATCATTATTGGATTAAAAATAACAGGAATACCGTATAAAATAGGTTCATTGACATTAAATAAACAAAGTATTAATGCAGCTCTTGCTAATAATTTATAACCTTTACTTTTCGCAAAGAATAACATGCAAAGAACTAAGCTCAGCATATTGCCACTACCGCCAATACCTGTGAAAAAATCATAAAAATTGGTACTTAATATATTTAAGTTTACACCAAAGTTATGCCATTCAGTAATATTGACTAAAGTAATATTATATAAATCGGTTTTATAGGAATGCAGTATGTGATGCCCATTAATGCCAACAGCCCAAAATAAGCCTCGCAGCATTTCATAAATAAGGCCATCAATAAAAGAAGTTGGATCTAATCGTGGAATAAACGACCAAGGAATTAGCGATGATAATTGGTCACATACTTTACGAAACAAAAAACTCACAGATAATGTTATCGATATCGTAACAATAGAACCAGCCAACATACTCATCGATATATCAATAAATGACTGGTCAGTTTTTCCTTTGAATAGTTTTATTTTTCTTAATTTAGCAATAATTTCACAAGAGACATACGCCGTCAGCAATGACACAGGAAAATTATTAGGAAGAGGAATTAATGGCGATATCAAATTCCATTGATAGGAAACAATAAAAAATACCGTTAGTGACGTAGCAATTACCATTCCTTTTGGTATACGTTTTACTGCTGACAAATAAGTTGCAAGGTAAAAGTTAACCAATATAGGAATCATTATCCCTGTCGTTTGACCGACATAATGAACTGTTTTTCCAAAATCACTAAAATCAAAATAATCACAGAATAACGCTATCAACTCACAAAAGGTCGATATTAATACCAATGGTAACGCCATTAAAAAAACATTTGAGACTGCGACAAGATATTTATTAACAGATAACTGCGACATTCTTGTAAAGATTGGCATTATATTTTCTGCTTTAAAAGCATTATATTCAATGAGTTAAATATAATGCTTTTTTAATCAAGAGCCAATAATTTTCATCTCGAAATCTAGGTCAAACCACTAAAAATAAAAAATATTTTCTATTGCTTTTTCATTCCATTTGGCATTATTCAAAACACCACTACATATTCAATATGTTTCCCCATAGTTATACACAGAAACTGTGGATAAGTTCAACAACGAAACAAAATAGCACAATAACGCAACAAAATAGAAACAATAAACACTAACAAAAGCCTATTATTGACTAATTAATCAGCACTGCTTAATTATCGATCTTAAAATAATGAATAATCTGATTTTCACTGCCTTTCCATACCAAAGAAGGATTTCGTTGTTCTTGTTCATATTTACCATCAACCATAACATCGATTAGATCAGTAATTTGCTGTTGTTCTGGTGTCAGTTCTGACAATAGATACCCTGTCCATAACCAAATATCTTTATCATTGCATTCACGGCGCACACGTTGTACTAATTTGAGAACTGCAGCTACGTTTTGTGGATGCAGCGGATCGCCACCTGATAACGACAGTCCACGACGTTTAATACGCGTATCATTAAGGTCGTTAATCACTTGATCTTCCATTGCTTGCGTAAATGGATGGCCAGCATCAACACGCCACGTGCTTTGGTTATAACAACCTTTACATTGATGAACGCAACCAGAAACAAATAAAGTCACTCGCGTGCCAGGACCATTAACGATATCGACAGGGTAATAATTATGGTAGTTCATTTTATATCTCGGTTAATCTCAGCACATGTCATAACATGCTATCAATGCCCAAAACATAAAAAGTGCCCTAAAGCACTTTTTATATTTAACTTAAGTTTACTTATTACGATTACATGTGCTTAACGCGACGCTTAACTTCTTCTTGTTTACCGAAGTTAAACGGACGAGCATCTGGACTGCCTAAGTAGCCACATACACGGCGTGTTACAGATACACGTGATGGCTCATGGTTACCACATTTAGGACATGTAAAGCCTTTGCTCGTACAGTCAAACTCACCAGTAAAACCACAGTCATAACACTCGTCAATTGGTGTATTGGTACCGTAATATGGAACGCGGGTATAGCTGTAATCCCATACGTTTTCTAATGCTTCAAGGTTATGTTGAATATTTGGGTATTCGCCATAACAAATAAAACCACCATTCGCGATATCTGGGTATGCCATTTCAAAGTCAATCTTGTCATACGGATTCACTTTTTTCTCAACATCCAAGTGGAAACTATTCGTATAAAAACCGCGATCCGTTACGCCATCAACAACACCAAATTCTTTGGTATCAATCGCACAGAAGCGACTACATAGATTTTCACTTGGCGTACTGTAAAGACTAAAGCCGTAACCAGACTCTTCTTTCCAAGCATCTGTTGCATCACGTAAACGTTGAACAATAGCAACCGCTTTCTCACGCAGTATTTCACTGTCATACACATGAGTTTTATTACCGTACAATGCATTTACGGTTTCATGAATACCAATGTAACCTAATGAAATCGATGCACGGCCATTTTTGAAGATTTCAGAAACATCATCATCTTCTTTTAAACGTACACCACATGCGCCTTCCATATAAAGGATAGGAGCAACACGTGCTTTTACGCCATTTAAACGTGTAATACGCGTATCTAATGCGCGACGAGACAATGCTAAACGCTCATCCAAGATCTCAAAGAAGCGCGCTTCATCACCTTGTGCTTCTAATGCAATACGAGGTAAGTTGATACTTACTACACCAAGGTTATTTCGACCCTCATGAATGAGTTCACCATTTTCTTCATAAGGACCAAGGAAGCTACGACAGCCCATTGGGGTTTTAAACGAACCTGTTACTTCAACTAATTTGTCATAGTTTAGAATATCAGGGTACATACGTTTAGATGCACACTCTAATGCTAACTGTTTAATATCGTAGTTGGCGTCATCAGGTTTGTGGTTAAGACCATCTTTAATCGCAAAAACAAGCTTAGGGAATACAGCTGTTTTATGATTCTTACCTAAACCGGCAATACGGTTTTTAAGAATAGATTGTTGAATTAAACGCGATTCCCACGATGTGCCTAAACCAAAGCCAAAAGTTACAAAAGGTGTTTGACCATTCGCGGTATGTAATGTGTTTACTTCATATTCTAATGATTGGAATGCGTCATAACATTCTTTTTCAATGCGTGCTTGTGCAAAAGCAGTAGGATCAGCAATGCCCCACTCTGTTGCGACCTCTAAATGCTTGCTGTAACTTACCGTTACATAAGGTGCTAGCACTTCATCAATACGGTTAATTGTTGTGCCACCATATATATGACTCGCAACTTGAGCGATAATTTGTGCAGTAACAGCTGTAGCTGTAGAAATTGACTTAGGAGTATCAATTTCAGCATTACCCATTTTAAAGCCATTATTCAACATGCCATTAAGGTCAATTAGCATGCAATTAAACATTGGGAAAAATGGTGAATAATCTAAATCATGGTAGTGAATTTCACCACTTTCATGTGCTTTAACAATATCACGTGGCAACAAATGTTGGGTTGCATAATGTTTAGCAACAATACCAGCCAATAAATCACGTTGGGTTGGAATGACTTTACTGTCTTTGTTAGCATTCTCATTTAGCAAAGAAGCATTACTTTGTTCGATTAGGCCACGAATTTCATTATTTAAGCGACTTTTCTTCTCACGAGAGATATCTCGATCGTGACGGTATTCAATATAAGCGCGAGCAACAACCTTGTGTGGGCCTGCCATAAGTTGCGTTTCAACCGCTTCTTGAATGGCATGTATGTCAACATTATCAGCACCAGAGAACTGCTCTAATACTGCGTCAGCGACTGATGTAGCATAGGCTTCATCCATTGTATGACAATCTGAATCGCTGATGGAATTCGCTGCTCCAATAACAGCTTCTTTAATGCGTAAAACATCAAAAGACACACGGCAACCATCACGCTTTATTACTACAGGATTCACACAATGCTCCTAAAATCACAGAAAATTACAGTGTCACGTAACCACAAAATATAGTGTTCTATTTGTGTTCAGCAACAAGATGTAGGGTATTAGGCGCGATCTAGCGCAAAGAAACATTGATCAAGATCAATTTAATTAACGAGCAGTTTGTCTTCTGAACGATGGTTATGACTCGTCACAAAAATTTGAATGTAACCCTATTTAGAAAGCTCATTGTCAATAAATTTATTGTCACATTTACTAAAAATTAAAAAAAAATCACTTGCCTTTCGAGCAATTCTTGAGACTATCTCATGTACGACAACTATGGATCTAACTGAATGTATTTCTCTTCACTAGATACGCGCATTGATGACACTATATATAAAAATCTACGTCTTGGTTTTATCTGGGCATCTAAAATTTCTTTAATAACATTAATGTTAATTACTGGTGTTATTTGGGTTGATTTTTTTAACAAAGAAAATAGTAATTTACTATTAACAACGGTGAACTTTGGGATTCAAGGTCTACTTTTTGTCTTCGGCTTAGTTTTTTTTGTACAAAATAAAACACTTAAACATTATAAAATAATTTCATCTATTTATGCGTTACTGTTTGGAACAACGTGGGGAGGAGCGATTATCAATCTAAATAACTTAGGTCACGCCTATGTTATTGTTGAAATCGTCGGCAACCTATTATTTCTGGTGGTACTGCTCAGTTTTTATACCTATCGTATGGCTGTCTATCTAGCCACGCTACCAATCCTTGTATTTACAACTTGGTATAGTATTGCCGACCCTAGGTTTGATCTACTTTTTGCTTTTACTAAGCTGGCTATTACGATCATTATTATTGAATCAGGCCGACAATTACTTTTTAAATGGTTTACAACTCGAATTAAACAAGAGCACGACAACAAACGCTTACTTAATGAGTTAACAAACTTATCTTTTACGGATCAGCTAACTCAAATTAATAATCGCCGTTTTTTTGATTTTGCAATTGATAAACAAATAACTCATGCGAAGCACCACCGCACTCCACTATCGATTATTTTAATTGATATTGATTATTTTAAGCTTTTCAATGATACACAAGGGCACATTAACGGTGACATCTGTTTAAAATCAGTTGCAATGACGATTAAAAATAGCCTATTAAGACACAATGACACCGTATCTCGCTATGGTGGTGAAGAGTTTGTTGTACTATTACCCAATACAGATCTAAATGGAGCATGCCGGGTCGCCAAACGTATTCAATCCAGTTTAGCGACATTAGCTATTGTTCATCCATGCTCTGATATTAATGATTATGTAACAATCAGCCAAGGCATTGCTACATGGCAAATAAACCAACGCCCTAATCAATTAATTAATGAAGCAGATAATCGTCTTTATGATGCTAAAGAAGCAGGCCGTAACCAATATTGCAACGCAAAAAAATGAAAAGAGTGACAACATAATTGCACAGAAATATGGCACTCCATGGCAAATAAACTATCACCAATACATTTGTACAAAGAAATAAGGCACGGTCAATATTTGATCACCATAACCGATGATAATGACCATGCCTTATTTCTTTTTTGTGATACTCTTTTTCATATTATTTTCATTCACTACAAGTAAGAGCTACGCGCAGTCCTTTACGTTAATGAGCTGGAATATGCAATGGCTATCATTAAAGCAAACTTCGCCAGTCAAACGTTCAGTTGCTGATTATAATGCGTTACGCCAATTATTTACGACTTATTCACCTGACATTCTTGCTTTCCAAGAAGTTGATAGTACTGAAGCTCTATATCGAATCGTTGATAAAACACAATATAATATTTATCTATCAGATCGCATTCATAATCCACAAGATACCTTTAAAAAGAATAATCAATATACGGGGTTTGCTGTTAAACGGCATATCGTTGTTAATGATATTACAGATTTATCGCAATTAAGTTCACCTGCAATAGCGACTGGAATTCCAATGCCATTTAAAAACAAATTACGTTATGGCAGTATTATCGAAATAGTGATTAATCAACAATCAATTCAATTGCTCAACCTTCATCTCAAATCAGGTTGTTTTACCGAAACACAGTTATTCAAACAGAAAACGCAAGCATGTAAAACTCTCACACAACAGCTCACTTTAATCAAACAATGGGTTGAAACACAACAGCAGCAATCTTATCCCTTCATTATTGTTGGTGATATTAACCACCAGATAGTTGATAGCCGACAATTTCTCAGAAAAATCTCAAATGATGCAGGAGCAATCAAACTATTATCAACAGCAATAAAAGCCAATTGCACAGTAAAATTAGTAACAAAAAAAACGCGCATCCGTACTTATCGTCAACTCATTGATCATCTAATTGCTACCACTGATATCAAAGCACTAAGTCAACAACAAATTCAATATGATAGACAGAAACTCTTACAGTTTACTCTCAGCGACCACTGCCCATTATTGTTTACGCTATCACTTAATTCCATTGAAAAAAGTTAACTATTCGGCCGCATAGCCACCATTATAATAGCGTACATCCGGAATAATATTGTGCTTGTTGAGCAAGCGATACATAGTAGCACGTGAGACGCCTAAATCTTTTGCGGCCGATGCCACTTGCCCTTTATGAGTTTCCAACATCGTTACTAATACATCTTTTTCTGCTTCATCTTTTATGGTTCGTAAACTCTGCTTAGTATTTATCTTTTTAGGCAAATCAAAATGGTCAAGACTCACTTCATTACTATCATTTAATAATGAAACCCGCTTTACTTGATTTATTAACTCTCGAACATTACCAGGCCAGTTATAACGTAGTAATAATTGTTTTGCTTCCTCACTATAATGCATCGCTCGTGTGCTGTACTCTTTTGAGAATTTCTGTAAATAATATTCAGCCAATAATATAATATCAGCACCGCGTTCTCTTAATGTGGGTACTGCTACATGAAAGACATTCAGACGATAATAAAGCTCTTTATTAAAGGTATCATTTTTCACAGCTAACTCTAAATCAACGCTTGATGATGTAATAACTCGTACGTCAAAGTACCCCTGATCGTTTAGTTTTTCATTTTCTGGTTGTTGCAAATAATTCAGTAGTTTCAACTGTAATGATTTAGATAGTTCTTCCACACTATTTAATAAGACAGTGCCGCTTTTTATAGTACAGCTAAAATTCATATCTTGCTGAGGGTCTAAAAAATGTGTGCGCTGATCACTGTCAGATAATGAAGAACAATTAATAATGGTAAAGTCATCATTACGTCGTTTACTTAAATTATGGATTGTTTTCGCTATTAATTCTTTGCCAACCCCTTGCTCACCACTGAGTAAAACATTAACGTCAGTCATCGAAACGCGTTTGACCATGTCTCTCAAGTGCTTAATCGATTTAGATTCGCCATATAATCCAACTTCACATTGATGATTTTCATCAACCCAAGATGTTGATTCAATTTCTAGCATTCCTAATTGATGCCCTGCTGTATCTAATAACTGGCTTGTTGGTATGGGAGTAGAAAAAAAATCAATACAGAAATTATTTATAAATTGACAAATAGAATCAATTTTTAATTGTTCTTTCTTTATAATAGCGATCCATTTCACATGCTTGGTTTTATTTGCTCGTTGAGAAATACTATTTAAGCTAAAGTCATTGTTACTTAAATCAACAATACATACACAAGGGCTATATTCGTCTAATATCGCATCAGCAGTACGCAAATCGTAGCAACAGTGTGTTTTCCAACCGGCTTGTTCTAATAATGCTATCCAAGGTTCATAAGTACACCCCATGGCAACAAGACGTCCATTACTCTTTTTTTTGTCATTTATAGCTACCATTAGAGTCACCTTTTAAGAAAATAGCCATTATCAATTTATATTAAAAAATATAGGTAAGAACGGTCTATTTTGCATTGTATCAACCTTAAGAATGACATTAAAAATATACTAGATTAAATCTATTAATAACACTCATAGTTATTTAAGTGTTATATTTCATTACATTAAGAAAAAAACATGACAAAAATATTCATATGATTTATTTGTTTTTATAAAAAACAAATAAACAAAATATTGTACTTTATTGTTTTTTGTACATTTAAGTATTCATTAAAATATAACTATTTAGACATTATACTCTTACGCTAACGCCGAGTAAGAGTAGAAAAAGCATGGATAACACAAGACGTTACTCTACTTTTGTTTTATCCTTGCCTAAAATAATAATGTGTAAAAAATAGGACTACAGTATGTCTACCCCTTTAGATGCTGCAATGATCGAAACAATTCAAAGCTTTGATGCAGAAAAACGCTATAAACATTTAGTGAAAGAAGTCGTAGCTAACCGTGAAATCTGGATCCTTACCGATGAGCATGGATGTGTAATGCTCAATACTGATGATGAAGATTGCGTTCCTGTTTGGCCAAATAAAGAATTTGCCGAAGCGTGGGCGACAGGTGAATGGGAAACATGTAAAGCAGAAGCGATTTCATTAAATAAATGGCATAGCCGTTGGACGCATGGCTTAGAAGATGATGAACTTGCTCTCGTTGTTTTCCCTATTCCAGAACAGGAAGGCCTTGTAATCTACCCTGACGAACTAGACTACGAATTAAAAACACTCGCGAATAAACGTCGCTAATAGCAATTTTTTCTATCAAGGCTGGCATCACGCTAGCCTTCTTTTTATGTACTTATTATAAGGAACATTAAAACATTATGGACACCCTTATCAGAAAAATAAAACACACACCAAATAACGTTGATTTTAAAGAAATAATCGCAATGATTAATCACAACTATCATTATCAGCCAACACAATTTATTAATGGCCAAACAAACGATGCCGTGATTAACCTTGCAGGAACAAATGAAGGATCATGTAAAATATTTGCATTCGCACATTTACATCAACTGACTAAATCTGAAACTTTAGCCTGTTTTGGTGCATTTTATCGTGATGAGGTCGTTAAGTACCCACAAAATCATGATCATCAAAATATCCGTCAATTTATGATATCGGGTCCTGATGGCATTCATTTTGAACGCTTTCCCTTAAGTCTTAAAAAAGACATATAAAAACCACTGTTTAATATTCTTACAGTGGTTTTTATGGTGTTGCCATATTACCTATAAAGTTTTTTTACAATGACTGCATGTTTGTGGCGGCTTCATAAAAAAAGGAGAGCGGCTTGCCTGACCACAACTATCGCAAAATTTTGTTGAACGGATCGTAAGTAAAGTTACAGGCACTAGCAGGATCAATATCGAAATCATCCATGCTATCGGCGGTTGCATAAAAATAATAAAACCACCAATCACAACATTACTAAACACGGTATAAACTGGCCATAAACGGCGCTTTTTCGCTACATCGTTACCACGTTGGAATAGCATTACACTTCCCACCGTTAAACCTAGCCAAATGACAACGAAACCAATTAATAGATTTTCCTGCATCTTTTTTCCTTAAAATATACGCCGCTAAGTACAATACTTATTGAGCAAAACTAAATAATAATTACACTAAATCCACTTACCCAGTTGGTACATAGCCCCAAGTATTGATAGCTCTATTGTTACTATGCCGTATTTTACCTCTATTTGATAACAGCATTTATGATAAAAAAGGCATATCAGCCCGAAAACACGCCGCTAATCACCTTTTAATTCACTATGATTATGAATAATGTAAATAAAGTGTAATAAATAATTCAAAAATATGAATATCAGCACAGTATTCAACTTCTATTCAAGGTAAAGTTATTAAGATGTAAACAGGTAAGACATTACAACTAGCATACCCCTTTTAGATATACCCGTTTTTGTATGTTTTGATATTGCACTTGCAATATTTTTAGGAGTTGTTTAATGAACATAAAATCTGTTTTACGTACAAGTTTTGTTCTTTTTTGTATGCTCAGCCGCACCGTTGCAGCAGCACCAGCGATCGCTCCCGCCTTTAATACTCATGACCAATCACAGACTCGCCAGACACAAGCGAGCCGAAAGGCTTTCCAGCGTGATTTGAGTGGCTTATACAGCATTCAATCATGGCGAGATGATAACCTTCGTCAGCCTTTTACTAATTTTGATGCACTTTACTTAGCATCAACTGATGCACAAGTAGAATTACAAACCTTACTGCAAAGTGTCAGCTTGGCATCAACTACTGATATTATTATTCCTCAAATAAAATCAGCACAACGTTCACAACAAAAAATTGCTACTGAATTGCAGGGTGAAACAGATAAAATCACCGATATAGCACGAGGCTCTATTGTTGCTCAAAATATTCCCGCATTGGTTCAAGCGTATGAGCTATTAGCAAAAGAAGCGACCATTGTTAGTGTGAAAAACCGATTCAAAAACCCTACGCCATCAGGCTACCGTGATTTAAACGTATTAGTTCGCTTACCTCATAGTCAAATTATCACTGAGGTTCAACTGCACTTAGATGAAATTTCAACCATTAAAAATGGCCCAGAACATGATCTATATGAAAAAATTCAACATATCGAACGTTTAGCACAGCAGCAACAACGCTCACTATCTGAGTTTGAAATGGCGCAAATTAATCAACTTCGTCAACAATCGCATCAACTTTACCAAACTGCATGGTTAGGTTATTTACAACCACAAGCAGCATAACATGCACTAAAATTCAGCCCGTGACGATATTAATCCGCCACGGGCTATTTAATCATTATTGATTTATCTTTACGCTAATACATTATAAAATTTACATCACTTCAAGCATAATTTATGCATTCTTAACTAATGCATATAGCCTTTAAATAGAATCCATAGCATCATGAATAAAGACAACATTCTAATAACAATAAAAAGCTTTACATCTATAGAACAAGCGCTTGATTACTTTGAAATTGGCTTCGATAGTCAATTTATTAATGCAAACCGTCTCCAATTAGTAAAACGATTTAATGGCTATTTACTCTTAGAAAAACCCAAAGACTGGTTTGCCGCGCGTAGAGCATTGAAAAATGCTTATTGTCGAGTACAACGATCACAATTAGATAAAACGACTAGACAGGCATGCCGAGGATGCACCAGTTGTCAGAGACGGTGACATAACATAATAAAGTACAGTGAATAGAATATTTAATGTAAAAATCAAAATAGCACACAACCACAAGTATACTTAATAATCATATCTAGCAACGTCAATTCTTTACATGCTATTCCTGTTAAGAATACCGAAAATTGGAACTAAATTTAGTCACTAGCCATTTAATGTTTAATTATTGTTAATCTTAATATGAATATTTGTTTTGTTCATTTTATGCACTTGGTATTGATAATGTTATTTATTTGACCGCAATCATAGTTACACTAATTTACCTCTAATTTGAATTAATTCTCATCGTGAAAACGTTTTCAATCTTCTATTATCCTTCGCCATATTAAATGGACGCTTTCCAATATGGAGATAGATGATGGTTACAATATTTAGCCTTATTGTTATATTCCTTGTAGGCTTATTGATTTACAAGAAATACAACCCACAAACAACATTACTGCTTGGCGGTATTATAATGATGGCTGCGGCTATTGTTTTTAATACGGGCACACCACTTCCTGAAAACATTTCAAGCGGTAATCAATGGCTTGATATTTTTACATTCTTAAAAAATACCACAGCCAAAACAGTCGGCACTCTGGGTCTTATTATCATGGCCGTCGGTGGTTTTGCTAAATATATGGATCATATTGGTGCCTCACGCGCATTAGTCAATATTGCCATTAAACCATTAGGCTATTTCAAAGCCCCTTATTTAGTGATGGCTTTGGGTTATATTATGGGTCAGATCCTTAATATCTTTATTCCAAGTGCATCAGGCCTTGGCTTATTGTTAATGGTTACCCTATATCCTATTTTAGTACGCCTTGGTGTTAGTAAAATGTCTGCCGTTGCTGTTATCGCAACAGCAGCTTGTTTGGATTTAGGTCCTGCATCAGGTAACGTAAATTTGGCGGCACGTACTGCTGATATTCCTGTAACTGAATATTTTATTACCTACCAACTCCCCGTTGCTATTGCCACAATGATAACTATTGCCACTCTGCATTTCTTTGTTCAGCAATGGTTTGATCGTCGTGCCACAACAACTGATAATGTTGAACTTCAAGCAGAAGAAGAACACGTTGCGCCACCAGCATGGTATGCATTACTACCTATTATTCCACTTGCATTAATCATGATCTTTAGCCCAATGGCTATTGATACAGTAAAAATCGATGTCGTTACTGCAATGTTTATTTCAATCGCAGTGGCAATGGTATGTGAAGGTATTCGTCACGGTGCAAAACCTATCTTTAAAGATATTTTGGTTTATTTTGATAGCATGGGTAAACAATTTGCACGCGTTGTAACATTAGTTATTGCCGGTCAAGTGTTCGCTCATGGTATGAAAGTGATAGGTTTACTTGATACTGTGATTAATTTCGCAATTAATGCGTCATTATCCCCTGCAATAATGATAATTCTGATGGTTATTATTATTACTTTTGCCGCTATCTTAATGGGTTCAGGTAATGCACCATTCTTCTCATTTGCAGCCATGGTGCCAGATATTGCCAACAAAGTTGGCGTTAATGCCGTCGTAATGTTAATGCCAATGCAATTAGCATCTGGTATTGCGCGTTCAATGTCGCCTATCACGGGTGCGATTGTTGCGGTAGCTGGTGTTGCCGATGTATCACCATTTGAGCTCGTTAAACGAACTGCAATTCCAATGATTGGGGCGTTAATTGTTTCAACAGCAATGTCATTAATCATCGGCTTGTAATACAAGCAATAAAATAAAGAAAACCCCGTTAGTTATTATAATGATAAATAACTATGCGGGGTTTTTTATTATCTCTTATTTAGACTAACAAATAAGGTTAGATGCGTTCCCAAGGGCCATTAGCATTACCGGGTTTGTCACCTTTTGTCCACCATTTGGCGCGGTAATTATTATCCTCAAAGATAACTTCATCACCACCATTATATGTTTTAGATGCTGACCACCCACCAACTTCGCCTGTATCCTCTTCTACCCATACAGAAGATGTTCCAGGAGTTTCACCTTTCGTCCACCATTGAGCAGTATAAGTAACACCGTTATAGACTACGGTATCACCACTGTTATAAATAGTATCGGCATTCCACGTATCACCAACGGCACCACCATCCGCAGCCACATTAACAACCACCGTTTGTTGGGTCGATGCTTCACCATCAGAAACAGTAATCACGACATTAACGGTCGTATCTGTAGTGACAGTTGGCGCAGTAACAGTAATTTTTGCACCAGTTTCAGTAACAACAACTTTCCCTGCTGATGCAGAATAAGTAAGCGTATCACCGTCAGCATCGGTTGCCGTTACTGCTATAACGACACTCTGACCACTTTTAACATCAACTGTTGCTGGTGCCGTTAATTCAGGCGCTGTGTTTTCAACAACACCAGACCCCTTCACATTAACAACGACAGATTTCGTTGCACTCTTACGACCATCGGTCACTTTAACCACTATCGATGTCACGATATCAGTCGCAGTATTTGGTGCCGTATAAGTCACAGTTGCAGTACCATCTCCGTTATCTGTCACTTGCGCTTCTGTCGAGCTAAAGCTTAGACGATCACCATCAGTATCGGTTGCTGACACACTAAAGCTGATAGTCTCGCCAGACATTGCGGCTTGCGCACTCGGTACGGTTAATTCAGGCGCTGCATTAGGTGTGGTATTGGCACTAAAAACATCATCGATAGCTTCAGCTAATGGAGAACTAAGCTTCGTACATTCTTTTAACTTAGTTCCATGGTTAATAAAGGTACCTTCACATTGAATATCACCATGAACTTGCCACACAATAACCCCGCCAAGGTCATTATCTACAATGTACTGTGCTTTTTTCTTAATAGATGGAACATCATCATAACTTAAGAAATATTTACCTTTCACAGCATAAGGAACTTCTGCATTAGCATCCCACTTATGCTCCCAACCTGACGTTTTAACTATATAATTATAGTTTGGTGACCCTTCAAATTCTTTCCAGTTATCAACATCAACCGCACTGAGTAATGGACCATCAACAGACATGGTATACATACGTTTATCCGTTGGCGCACCTAAATAAGCTTCTGCTTCTGTGGTTTGTACACCGCGACCATAAAACGCAGCACCAAAGTTAATTTTTTCTGATGGAATACCTTGTTCAGCCATCCAAATACGGAGTGTTTCTAAATCTAAACCTGCATATTCTTCTTCAGGATATGGGTACAATGGCGCATTGTGGCCGGTAACATTTGACCATGCACCATTAAGGTCATAAGTCATCATGTTGAAGTAATCCATCGATTTAACAAGACGTGGCCAGTTGAAACCTTCAAGCTTAGCAGTAGATGCAGAGAATGCAGCAGTCAATAATTTATCTGGACCAATACGCTTACGAATATCTTCCATGAGCTGTTCGAAATTAGCAAAATCAGTAGGATCGCCAGCAAAGTTCATTCCGCCAAACCCTGGGTATTCCCAATCAATATCAATACCGTGAAAACCTAATGCCATTAACTTATCTAAATCTTTTAAGAAGCGCGCTTTTTTAACTGGATCTGCCGCCATTTCAGGAAAGTGCTTAGACATACTCCACCCCCCTAATGACGCCATAACCTTAACGCCTTTTTGATTCGCAAGATCAATCAATCCAGGGGCTCCGCCTTCTTTTTTAAGAGGAATCGGCATATTTCCTTCAATACCCGTTGGCTTATGACGCCACCCCTTACCACTTTTTACGAAACCTTGCGCTTTAACTTTGGCTAAATTCTCTGCATCCCACGGTTCATTAACAGGATATTGATGAATATATTCCAACTCACCCCACAAAATATGGAAATCCCAGCTTGAATACACATCAGGGTGTAATAACGGACCTGGCTCTTGCACACTACCTGGCTTATAAATTTGTTTATTTCGTAAATCACCACTGTGTAACGTGCCGTCTTTAGCGACCCCAAAAAATGAGAAGTTAAGAATAGAATAGATATCCATATCTACGTTTAAATGAGTCGCTTCACCTTTTACAGAGAAGCCAGCATTCGTTCCTTTCCATGCTTCCCATTGCGTTAAATAACCAATCACATTTTTATCATGACTTGGGGCTGCTTGTACTTGAGCCGCAGTACTTACTAACAAGAAACTCGCAATAATGCCCGCAATTTTGGTTTTATTAAATCCCTTTTCCATTTCGTGCTCCACGTTATGATTAATAGCTAATTGCCATTTCAGTTTTTATAATTTCAACTGTTTTTATAACGATCAGTAATGATATTTCTCATTAATAACCAGAACACAGTGTGATCGATCTTTTTTAGTTTAGCGAAAAAATTTTATATCTTTAGGCTCAATAGCTAACATTTATGCAACAAGTTAGTAAAATGGTATTTATTTTTAGCTACAAGATTCAAAAAAATCATGTTTTATCGCTAAAAATGCAAAAACAAACAGAGATAATGTTTATATAAAAATATCATTCTACAAATAAAAAGGGGGGGGTATAGGACAATATGCGTTGGCAAAGGAATTTGAAGTATAAAAAAAGCGAATCGTACGAAACGACCCGCTTTTTTTAATTAATAACTGCAACAATATATTGATTATTAACGAATAAATCGATTATAAACAAATAATAGAATGAAAGCGCCCAATGTGGCAGTAATGATACTACCAATATTTACACCTGTTGCGTGACCAAGGCCAATAAACTGCCCAACAAAGCCACCCACAAAAGCACCACCAATACCTAGCGCCATTGTTACAATCCAACCGCCACCATCTTCACCTGGCATTAACCATTTCGCTAATGCACCAGCAATTAAACCTAAAATAATCCAAGATATAATGCCCATTTTCTTTCCTCAATTGGCTAATTCTTCACTCTTAAAGAGATGATGTGATTATGGTACAAGTAGACATATATCACACTATTGAGTTCAATAAAAAATTCATATCAATAGAAAAAAATCATAGGTCAACGTTATTACTCATTATTTACTCATTAATTAATAGTGATTTACTGGCTTATAGATTCGTATTTCAAGTAAACTACCACCAGCTCAATAAGCAATAATAACGCACATTTTTTACTCAATAAAATAGAGAGTGACATTTAATGAAGTACCAATGGATTTTATTTGATGCTGATGAAACCTTGTTTCACTTTGATGCATTTCGCGGCCTTCAGCTGATGTTTTCTCGCCATAATATCACTTTTACCCACGCTGACTTTGAAGAATATGAAACGGTAAATAGACCATTATGGGTTGATTATCAAAATGGTAAAATTTCAGCCACAGAATTACAAAATATTCGTTTTGAATCGTGGGCAGCAACACTATCTCTGCCAACAGAACAGCTAAATCATGATTTTTTGATGGCAATGGCTGATATCTGTACACCATTAACTGGTGCTCAAGCACTCCTTGATGCATTAAAGCCACACGCTAAATTAGGCATAATCACCAATGGTTTCACCGCACTACAAGAAATTCGATTACAACGCACTGGATTTAAAAATTATTTTGATGTGCTCGTTATTTCAGAACAAGTAGGTGTTGCAAAACCAGATATTAAAATTTTTGATTATGCCTGTCAGAAAATGGATATGATGGAGCGTCAAAATATTTTAATGGTTGGTGATAACCCACAGTCAGATATTTTAGGCGGAATCAACGCTGGTATGGATACCTGCTGGCTAAATAGCGAACAAAAGCCACAACCGAAAGATATCAATCCGACCTATACCGTGACTTCACTTGCTGAATTACAAACATTGTTATTAAACCAGTAACAATTACTTTCCTCATAAATGACCAGGTGTTATTTCATAATGACAGTAATTCAGCTGTTTATATGGCATCTGGTCAGTGAATATGAAAAAAATATCGTTTATTTTCTCATCACGCTTTACAAGCGTGCCAATACCGATTAAGTTGATACTTCATTTTATTTAGAGCGTATAAGCTATGTCTCAGAACATTAACAACAATCAGGATGCTACAACCACAGCAACCTTACAGATTGCTTGTGCGCTAAACTCTGTCGTCGTCGTCATTCTCTGACGCTGACGGTTAATTTATTCGTCAGTAACGCTGGCGGATATGAATTTCACTTCTAAATTATCTCTTCCAGCATACTGACTCAAATTGTTTTATTTGAATTAAGGTATGTCATTTGAAAAGAAAAGAACTTGCAGCCATCGGTTTTATGACCTTTGCATTATTTCTCGGTGCTGGTAACTTAATATTCCCTCCCCTTATGGCACAGCAAGCAGGTGAAAATTGGCTCATTGCTATTGCTGGATTTCTATTAACTGCTGTTGGTTTACCCGCGTTAACACTTGTTGTTCTTGGTCGCTTATCTTCTGCTGACAAATTAACGGCGGCATTACCCAAATGGATGGATCGCTCATTTTGGTTTTTAGTATTAACAACACTAGGGCCCGCTTTTGTATTGCCCCGTGCTGTAACCGTTGCTTATGAAATGGGAATAAAACCGTTTTATTCTGGTAATGGATTAATGGTTTTCTCTGCTATTTTTTGTGCTCTTACATTAGCATTAGCTTTAAAACCGGGTAAGCTTGTTGATTATATCGGTAAAGTAATGACACCTGCACTGATTGCAATGCTTGCATTACTGGCTATTTCAGCCGTAATAAACCCATTAGGCTCACCAACAGCTGCCACTGAAACCTACCGCCAAGCACCTACCGTAAATGGGCTTATTCAAGGTTACATGACATTAGATGCTATCGCTGCGGTTGCTTTTGGTTGGGTTATCATTCAAACGATTCGTAATACGGGAGTGAAATGTGACAAAGCCATTTCTTACTACACGCTTCGCATCGCCCTGATTTACGCATTTCTTATGTCACTTTGTTACCTTGCAATGGGATATTTAGGCGCAACCTCTTCTGATATTGCACCACAAGCAACCAATGGTGGCGAAATTCTTACCCGCTATGCTGCAGGTGAGTTTGGCACATTAGGTCAACTGTTATTAGCAACAATCACCTTAATGGCATGTTTAACAACAACGGTTGGACTCACTAATGCTAATGGCGAATATTATAAAAATACCTACGGTATAAAATTCAAACTTAGTGCAACAGTAATTATGGTACTCACCGCTATTATCTCTAACGTAGGTTTAGAAACCATTATTCAAGTAAGTCTGCCAGCGATCTTAATTTTATGCCCAATTGCAATTTCATTGATTATTTCCACTTTCTTTATTAGTAATCATTCAACGCCAGAACAACGTCAAATATCAATTAGCCAAACAATTGTCGTTATTGTTGCAACATTATTTGGCAGTATTGATGCATTAAATATTTTAGGTAAATTACCAGCTAATATCGCATCATTTGCCGAACATTGGTTACCGTTATTTAGCTCACATGCTTCTTGGCTTGCTCCTGTTGCTATCACTATTTTCATCAGTAAACTGTGTTCACGCGAATATAAAAGTGCTGATAGTATTGCTGTTAACTAAAATATTCATACAAATTGTTATTGATAGGGCTAGTAAATTGCTAGCCCTAGCGCTCATATTTCAAATGAAAACTAACGATAGCGAACAACATAACCAATCAATATAATCACCAAAACAAAAATAAACATACGATAACCACCTAACTATTTAACATTTAACACTTTAATCTGAATGTTTTTATAATGATTAAAAAAAAATTGAAGAAAGTTATTTACAACACTAAGTTTTCTTTATATTTTTAACTGATAATTCACTGATTCATTTCATAGAAGTTGTTAACTTATGCATTCAACACAGTTTGAACATAGAAAACAAAAAGACTTAGCATCGACGATAGCGGCTAACGCTTGGGTAGATGTTGCTTCTATGTCGATAAAAAAAACATCACGAATTATTTCCGCTTTTATCCTAGTGATTATTCGCTAGGCTGGCGGACAAGCTTCCGTCAGCCATGCTGATGGGAGATAGTTTCAACTCTTCATATCTTCTTTCAGCAAACCTGCGGAAACATTATTTAACGAAGCAACAGCAATATAATACTTGCACGTTTAAGTTATTAGTTACTGTTCGATATTCATTACAATGCAGGTATAACATTTGAAAACACAAGACTTACTCGCTATCGGTCTAATGACCTTCGCTCTATTTCTCGGTGCTGGCAATTTGATCTTCCCCCCTGCTATGGGCTTAGATGCAGGAACATCATTAACATCAGCTATGAGCGGTTTTTTAGTAACAGCAGTGGGATTACCCGCTTTTACTATTATTGTACTTGGTCGCATTGGTAGCACTAAAAACCTAACTAAGGCATTACCTAAGTGGTTAGCAACAACATTTTGGGTATTATTGTTCACAGCAATTGGCCCAGCATTTGGGATGCCACGTGCTGTTACTGTTGCTTATGAAATGGGATTAAAGCCTTTTTTCAAAGCCGATCATCTCGTCGCGTTCTCTATCGTTTTTTCGGCTTTAACCTTAATTTTAGCATTTAAGCCAGGTAACCTAGTCAGTTACATTGGTAAAGTAATGACTCCTGCACTGATTTTACTTTTAGCAGGTTTAGGCCTAGCTGCATTCTTTTCACCACTTGGCGTACCAGCGGCACCTTATGGAGACTACCAACATAGCGCTGTCACCAGCGGTTTAATTCAAGGTTACATGACCATGGATGCTATTGCCGCTGTAGGTTTTGGTTGGGTTATCATTCAAGCGATTAAAGAAAAAGGCGTCGTTTCACAAAAAGGTATCGCAAATATCTCGTTTAAAGTAGCAATGATCTATTTTGTTCTTATGGGTGGTTGCTATATTGCGATGGGATATGTTGGTGCAACATCAACCTCAATTGCAACTCATGGTATGAACGGCAGTGTGATCTTAACGCGTTATGTTGCAGGTGAATTTGGTGCTTACGGTCAATGGTTATTAGCCGCAATCATTATCATGGCATGTCTAACCACGACTGTTGGCTTAACCAATGCTTGTGCTGAATATTATCAGCAAACTTTCAAAGCTTCATTTGGCTTTACTGCAACGATTATTGTGGTATTAACCGGTATTATTGCTAACTTCGGCCTTAATGATATTTTGAAAGTCAGCTTACCTGCTATCTTGGTTCTATGTCCGATTGCTATTGCATTAGTTTTAGCATCATTAACAGCATCAGCCATGAATGTTTCAACGTTGACGCATACTTCGGTATTAGTCACTGCAATGATCTTTGGTTCTGTTGACGCCATTAGTATTTTAGGCAAAATGCCAGCAGATCTTAACCAATTCTTTAACGAAGCATTACCACTATACCAAGCACATGCTAGTTGGTTATTACCAACATTATTGATTTTAGTTATGACCACAATAATGACACGATTACCTATCGTTGCACGTAAATTTAATATTGTTGATTACCGTTTAGATTCAGTAACAAACAATTAATGCAAGAGCGCGAAAGATAATTGGGGTTATCGCGACGCGCTGTCAGTCTTATATTTGTTACTCATAAAAAAAGCCTCTTACTGCTTCAATAATAAATGAAGAACAGTAAGAGGCTTTTTATTACACAAAGATCACATGATCTTATTCAGGTAAACGCTCACCAGTCATGAATGCGTGCAAGATTTCAGGAGTCAATTCACCCGCTTCTTCTAAACGCTTAAGCTCTGCCACAATTTTCTTTTGATCATCAATTGATGGAATCGGTAATTCTGGCTCTTTTTCATAATCATCAGGTAACGATATATTAAGATCGTGCATGGTAAACCCTTGGTTATCTAAAACAAATTAAAACTGCTACGATTATACACTGAAAATCGACCAGAGTTCAGCTTTACCACATTGTGACGACTGAATTACAACGATGCTTGATGTTGAGCAATTAACTGATCAATGCTTTCTTGTGCACGTGACTGAGCATGCTCAAACGTTTCTTCTTGGCTCATCGGTTCAACCACTTCATAGTAACATTTCAATTTAGGCTCAGTTCCAGATGGACGCACAACAACACGTGCTCCCCCTTCTAAGTGATAAATCAATACATCGCTAATTGGCAAATCAATCGCTTCTACAGAACCATCATTAAACGTACGTAACGACGTTTTGAAATCTTCAGTACTATGAATAGCTAATCCGGCAATAGATTGTGGCGGTGTCGCGCGTAAAGAATCTCCGATAGGAGCTGCTGCAGGATCAAGAGCAATACTACGTTGCGCATTAATATATAAGCCATATTCACGATAAATGGCCTCTAGCTGATCCCAAACCGTTTGCCCTTTTGCGGTTAATTCAGCTGTTAATTGTGCAAATACGACTAATGCAGACAAGCCATCTTTATCCCATACCGTTGAGCCAATGGTGTAACCTAAGGCTTCTTCATAAGCAAATAAGAATTGATGATCATCTGTTTGGCGATCCATTGCGACATTGGTTAGCCATTTAAAGCCAGTTAATGTTTGGTAATATTGCGCTCCAAGCGCAGTAGCTATTTTTCCCAATAAGGTTGAAGAAACAATTGTATTCCCAACTAGGCTCGCAGATGCTTGAGCATGATTAAGTAGATAATAACCAAATAAAGTCCCTACTTGATCCCCTGTTAGCATCTGATATTCACCATCAGTACGACGAGCAGCAACGGCGAAACGATCGGCATCAGGATCATTTGCACATGCTAAGATAGCACCATGCTGTTTGGCTTCTGCAATAACAAGATCCATAGCGCCAGGTTCTTCTGGATTTGGAAATTTAACCGTCGGGAAAGCGCCGTCAGGCTCTCGCTGAGCTGCAACACTATAAACATGAGTAAAACCCGCATCTGCTAATAATGTTTCAGCCATCTCAGCGCCAACACCATGCATAGCCGTATAAGCTAAGCTTATCGCTTGTGGATTATGATGATTATTTAATAGTGGTGCTGCATTTATAGCTTGTCGATAATCTTGATAATAAGCATCATCAAGCCAAACTAATAACCCTTTTGCTTCCGCTTCTGCTAAGTCCATAAGCTGTAAATCAGAATGAGTGGCTTTATCTATTTCAGCGGCAATACCTGCATCATGAGGTGGAATAATCTGTGCACCATTATTCCAATACACTTTAAAACCATTATACGCCGGAGGATTATGACTTGCGGTCACAACAACTGCGGCTGCTGTATCTAAATGCTTGACCCCAAAAGCGACAATCGGCGTTGCTGCCACTTTAATTGTCAGATAAACCTTAATGCCCTGTGCAACCAATACTGAAGCTGTATCGTGAGCAAATTGACGAGAATCAGGACGTCCATCATAACCAATTACGACCCCTTTATGGGCACTGTTGCTATCAGTACGGAGTAAATATTGCCCTAGACCTGTCGCTGTTTCTTGAATAACTAGTCGATTCATACGATTAGGCCCGGCACCAACAATGCCTCGCAAACCTGCAGTACCAAACGCTAAGCGACCATTAAATCGATCGGCTAATTCTTCAGTCGCATTATCTGCCACTAATTGTTGTAATTCTTGACGTGATTTAGGGTCAGAGTCACGTTGCAGCCAACGTGTGATTTCATTATTCATTATTGTTATCCTAGTACGTTTATCATTATAACAATGCAATGATAATGACTGACCATGAAAATGCTTACAGACACTACCATCGTACATTTATTTATCATTACCATCGTTTAAGCAATACAAATGATAAATACTCTCATTAAAATATGCCCTATTGGCTTAAATTACAACTGCCTTGAACTAACATTTAGTGAGCAAACGATTACTTTTCTTTGAGTCTATTCGTACTATTTATGCATCATTTTAAACAGTAATACCTAAAACCTCTCATCGCCAAATATTTTGGATATAAAAAAAGCCTCAATCGAGGCTTTTTTTTAATTGCAGTTTTTACCACATTAAGTCATCTGGAATAACAAAATCTGCATACGGATCATCTTCATCAACAATGCTGTCATCAACCACGTTGTTAAGTACGATGGATTCTTGATCACGAAGCGCAATCTTATCCGCTACCGATGCTGGAATAACTTCATAGCCATCAAGATAACGAGCAATCGCAAGGCGGCCATTAACAAGCTGCTTTTGAATTAAACTATCAACATAAATTTTCTTCACCGTCGTACCATCGGTAAAGTTATAACCAATATCACCGTTATTACGATCCAAGCGGTTCATTTCGATTAATTGTTTAACCTGTGCTAAAAATGCTTTCTGTTGCGCATCTTCATCTCGCTGACGATTAAGCGCTTTGTCTTTCTCTAATTGAGAGACGCGATTTTCCTCAACAGCAGCCTTTGCTTCTTTTGCTTGTGTGCGTGATTTCTTTGTTGTCTTACCGGCTTTTTTTAGCTTTTTCTTATCGATAAGACCTGCTTTTAGCATTTGCTCTTGTAGGCTTAGCTTTGCCATTGAAACTCCATCAATTATTCGTTGCGATGAGTGACTCTTCCACTCATTGATTAATGAACGCCATTATCTCTGTTTGCTCTAAAACAGGTCAAGCATTGCTGCACATTGTGATCATTATACCCAAAATGATTTTGTCACCTTGATCACATTTAGGAGGAAAGGCTTGTCATCACAATATGGCTTATTTTTACATTAAAATGTCATAAAATGCTGAATATTTAATCTTATTTTTGTATTATTATTAATAACATGCTTATTAATAGCTGTGATTAATACATTTAATAAGGAACATCATATGAGCTTATTAGATCTTGTGCGTGGCATTTATATATCACGATTTTTAGTAACCGCATAATAATCTTATTGAGCAAAGGATCTTAATTATGAATATGGTTGAAATTATTCGTCTTGGGGCACAATTTTTTAATCAATCACGTGCAAATACTCAATCTACCGATGAAAACAGTATTTTCTCTGCATTATCATCTTTACTAGGAGGGAATGACCTAGGCCAACACGTTGATCTTCAAGCTTTTATTAAAACCCTTCATCAATCAAATTTATCCCATATCGCTAACTCTTGGCTAAGTAACGATATGAACGCTACTCTTTCAGCAGCCAATATTACAACCCTATTTGGCGCACAAAAATTGGCAACTTTGGCTTCACAACTTCATATGGAAGAACCCGATGTCATTATCGGGCTACAAGATGCATTGCCAACGATGATAGATCAAGCCAGTCCTGGGGGTGATATTGACCATACTCTACTTGTTCAACCCACAGGAGAAATTAATAGTCTTGATGATTTAATGGATATCAATAATCTTAAAAATTTCGCCTCAACGATTTTTAATAAAAAATGATGTGTTAGCTCTATTTATAAGTCGCTGTATCTAAATGATATTGCGGCTTATACTCGTTGAAAATCATACACCGAGCCCAACTTTAAAATACGGGTAAGTTCATCTAATGCCGTTTGCGATGCTAATAATAATGCAGGATCAACTAAATCATCCTCAACTAAACGATCTCGATAATGCAAATGGATCCACTGTTGTAAACGTCTAAATAAGCTATCCGTTAATAAAACAGCAGGATTCATTGCTTTATGTTCCTGTGGGGTTAATACCACCCTTAGTCTTAAGCATGCCGGGCCTCCACCATTTTGCATACTCTGATTTAAATCAAATAAATCAACCCGATTAATCCCTTGCTGCGCTTGTAATAGCTGTTGAATATATTGCCATACATGGGAGTTCTCTCGGCATTGCTGGGGTAAAATCAAACTAACATCACCGTTGGGTAGCGTAACTAATTGTGAATTGAATAAATAACTACCTATCGCATCATTAACACTCACTCTGTTATTAGGCACTTCAATAATAGTTAAATTTCCCGCCATTTTTTGTTGAAGTTGCAAATAAACATTCGCTTGATTTAAAAAAGCATGTTGATGGCAAAGTAAGGTTTGCTGATTACCAACCGCAATAACATCATTATGAAATACGCCCTGATCGATGACGAGTGGGTTTTGTTGCACCATTATCACATGTCGAGGATCAAGTTGATGTAATCGAGCTATGGCAGCACTCGCTTCGTAAGTTTGTCTTGCAGGATAACGCGTGGGGGATGGCTGATTATGATCAAAGCCATAACGCCCAAACACAAACATTTCAATACCTTGATCTTGATGTTGAACACAAAATCGAGTGTGGTTAGCGGCACCTTCATCACCTAACTGCTCTGATGTTGGTAATGGTTGATGGTGATAAAAATGATTATCGTCATTAAACATTGCAGCTAAAATACGGCTTGTTGTTTGCTGTTCTATAGAACGGTGGAAATGGCTAGCTAAATTTGCGGGAGTAAAATGTACACGCTGATCTTGCGTATCCGCTGACGGTGAAACAGTTGCCGCATTAGCAGCCCACATACTTGATGCTGAATAACAACTGGTTAATAGCTTTGGTGCATGTTGTGCCGCTTGTTGTAATACACGGCGATCACTGCCACTAAAGCCTAATCGACGCAGCATTTTTATATCCGGTCGCATTTGTGGTGCTATTACCCCTTGTATTAAGCCTAAATTAGCCAGTGCTTGCATTTTATTCAACCCCTGCAAAGCAGCTCTTTTGGGGTTTGAAACTTGGTGGTTATTAGTTAGCGACGCGATATTACCCGCAGATAGTCCACTATAATTATGCGTAGGCCCAACTAACCCATCAAAATTAGCTTCATGTGCCATCATTCCCTTCCTCCATGACGAATATAAAGCGCATATAACTATTATAGCCTGTAGCTATTAAATAAATTTCAGCCTCAGTTAAGACCAATGGTTTATCATAATCAAACGGGTTATCTGGCTTGAATTGGTGTAATTCTACTCAGTGTTTTATAAAAATCGAAAAAAACGCCATTTAATTATTGCGTAATAGCATTAACATCCCTAAAATTAACTCATCCGATGAGTTTTATAAATATTTATTATAACAAATACCAGTTGTACTACTGTAAATAATAGCTACAATGCCCAGCCCCAAACCAAAGCGTGGCATTTCAAACTAAGGTTATGCTCTATGAAAGTAAAAGTAGTCGATTTTATCAAACGTAAACGTGAAGTGTTATCACATCACCAGTTTGAATTTAAAGACTGGCTATCACCATCAATTCGCGATTATTGGATCGAATTTCTCAATAAGGCCAACAGCAGTCACTTTGCAACTTGGGTAAAAGATCATAACCTCGTCTCGATATCTAATGGTGAAACGGTATCTGAACCAATTGAGATTGAAATGCATCCAGAAGCAACCAAAGTCATGAATGAGCTCACTGCATCATTAGGTGAAGAAATTCATGTTGGCGAATGGTTGACGGTTGATCAATTGCGTATCAATAATTTTGCTAAAGTCACAGATGATCATCAATGGATCCATACTGATCCAGAAAAAGCAGCAGCAGAATCTCCTTTTAAAACAACCATTGCTCATGGTTTTTTAACGCTTTCACTCCTATCTGTATTAACAGACAGTGTTGATCCTGCAAGTCCAAAGTTTCCATCTGCAAAAATGACTGTAAACTATGGCTTAAATCAAGTTCGATTCCCTTATCCAGTTAAATCTGGCGTGAATATTCGTGCTAGAACAAAAATTCAATCTGTAACTCCTATCAAACGTGGTTTAGAAATAGTTCAAGAAATCACTGTTGAAATTGAAGGCTGTCGTCGCCCTGCTTGTGTTGCAGAATCTGTTATGCGTCTTTATTTTTAGTTTTAGTTTTAGTTTTTAAAGCTAATGTACAATGTTTATTTAAAAAAGCCGCTATGTCGGCTTTTTCTTTATTCGTGATTTTTCAATAGCAAAAGCCATAACAGAAGCAAAAAAACTCCACTTTCATAACCTTAGCTATTCTAGGCTATACAAGTTTACAACCTAAAACCTAACTTTTCATTAATGAATGTTTACCTACAGAAGAAGACTGGTATGGTAGCCGAACATTTTTTGGCTGGGTATCATCATGAACAAGTGGATTAAATTTATTCCCCTCATTTTATTGGTTGGCTATTTCATCACTTATGATGTTTTTAACCAAGCAAGTCAATCGACACCAACAGAACAAACAACAAATAACCAGTAACAAATCTAGCTATAGTCATATTTTTATGTCATAAATAGATTAAAGGTAGCATGGTGATCAATCCATGCTCTTACTGATATTATTTTCTGCATTACTCTCTTATTCCCCCTTCTCATCACCTATATTATTGACCATCATTCTTTACTTATTCATCATACAAATACTATTAACCCGCAACAAATAGTAACCTTACCTTGCAATTATCGCTATTTTCACACCAAATATGTGATGTTATTCTCATTTTATAATCTAGAAAACAATAAGATTCTCTAGACATATCATAATTAAAATCATTTTTACCAAATCACATTTGTTCCAGTTTATAAGTGTGATTTGGTTTTTTTACATTCCTCATTAACAAAATATCCTATTCTGTATTGACTGCTTTACCTCTCTTAAGCGACAAGGTAAATTCATGGCATCCACATTTAGTCAGGTATGCGTGATGTCTTCAAAAATTAGAGTACTGATTTCAGACTCAACTAATCCATGGTTCAACCTTGCTGTTGAAGATGCTATTTTCCGTACAATGTCTCCCAAACAACAGGTGTTATTCTTATGGCGTAATGACAACACCGTTGTTATTGGCCGTGCACAAAATCCATGGAAAGAGTGTAATACACTAAAAATGGAACAAGATGGTATTACATTAGCACGCCGTCAAAGTGGAGGGGGTGCCGTATTTCATGATCTAGGAAATACTAACTTTACGTTTATGGCAGGAAAGCCTGATTACAATAAAACAATTTCAACTGATATTGTCCTTACTGCACTCAATAAACTCGGTATTCAAGGTAAGGCCACAGGCCGTAATGATTTGGTTGTTGAAGATGCCGAAGGCGAACGTAAGTTTTCAGGTTCAGCCTACCGTGAAACGATGGATCGAGGTTTTCATCATGGCACTTTATTGCTCAGTGCTGATTTAACCCGCTTAGCCAATTATCTTAATCCAGATAAGAAGAAATTAGCTGCAAAAGGGATCACATCCGTTCGTTCACGAGTAACAAACCTTAATCAAATCATTGAAAATATTGACCATAATATGGTCTGTGATGCCATCATTGAGACATTTTGTGAATATTACAAAGACTATGCTGAAATTGAACATATTTCGCCACAAGCTCTACCTGAATTAGCCGGTTTTAATGATACTTTTGCGAAATTTAGCCGTTGGGATTGGAATTTTGGTAACACGCCACAATTCACACACAGCATTGATGAACGTTTTGCTTGGGGAGGTATCGAACTGCACCTTGATGTTAATAAAGGTGTGATTACAGAAGTGAAGCTCTTTACTGACAGTTTAGATCTCGTGCCATTAGACTTACTTGAACAACGATTACTTAATCTCACTTATAATGCAACCGCGATAAATACGGCTATTGATAACCTCGCTATAGAATATCCACAATATAATGACGTATTAATGGATATTGCCCATTGGCTACAAAACACCATAATTTGATACAATTACTAAGATGAAAGATAATAACAAGACCGCTTTAAAAACGGTCTTGTTGCTCATTCTATTTCTTTAGTTGCTCGCAATCATCACAACACGGATTCAGTTTTCTCTCCTGACAATTGTACGGCTCAATATGAATAATAATATCGGCAACTTCATCGAGTTCACTTAGCAAGTGTGTTTTAAAGTTTTCAGTAATATTGTGCGCACGTTCAACACTCATTTCAGGATCGACTAATAAATGAAAATCTAACAAAATAATACTACCAGTACGGCGACTTCTGATCTCATGCACTTCTTTAATATCTTTATCTTCAGCGGCATAAGCCTGAATTTGTTTTTCAATATCAGAATCTGCTTTTGCTTCCGTCAACTCTAAAATAGCAGGCCATAAAATCTCAAATGAAGCTTTTAATATCATTGCTGTAACAATTAATGCTGCGATTTGATCTAAATAGTGGAATGTTGGGAAAAAATAATTCGCAATAACAGCAATAGCAACCGGCAAGGAACTCAAAGCGTCTGAACGGTGATGCCAAGCATTAGCGTACAATGCACGGCTGTTAATTTTTTTCGCTTGAATTACCGTCCAACGGTACAGCACTTCTTTTACAACAATAGACACAGCCGCAGCACTAAACGCTAATATACCCGGTTGTAAATGTGATTCTGTACTTATTGAATGTAGAGAGTCCCAGCCAATACCCAGACCTACAATAGCTAAAATAATACCAATAAAAATATTCGTCAGTGTTTCAAAGCGACCATGCCCATAAGGATGTTCTTTATCTGCTGGTGCTGTCCAATAACGCGAACCAATCAAAATAGCGGTATCGGTTACCAAATCAGAAAAACTGTGTACACCATCGGCAATAAGTGCCTGACTGCCAGTAAGTTTACCTATCGTAATTTTTATAAATGCTAAAGCAATGTTTGCAATAGATCCGACCCAGGTAACTTTTTGAATTAACTTCACTGCCGTTGTAGACATAACGCCCCATAAAAAAGAAAGAATGGATCCAATTATGATAACGAATTTAGCCCATTAAATGTGATCTTTTTTATATTTATAGCGACTTTATTATGTCCTTTGAAATACCATGATAACAATGACAATCGATTGTATGATCATTCACCATTCCAACGGCTTGCATAAAAGCATAACAAGTTATATTGCCAATAAATTTAAACCCATGCTGTTTTAAAAATTGGCTCAGTGCTAATGATGCTGCAGTAGTGGTAGGAACCTGATCTTTTGTAGACCAATGGTTAAGCTGTGGCTTATTGTTAACAAACTGCCAAAGTGGCGTTGCCAAATTACCGTACTGACGTTGTAAGGCTTGTGCAGCACGTGCATTCGTAAATACCGAACGTAGCTTACTGCGGTGACGAACAACGTCATAACTCTCTATAATTGTGGTTATGCGTGATTCAATTTCTTGATCACTATAGGCTGCAAGCTTATCAATATCATATTCTTCAAAAGCCTCGTTATAGTTCGCACGCTTTTTTAAAATAGTATACCAATTAAGCCCTGCTTGAGCGCCTTCCAAGGTTATAAATTCAAATAAATAGCGATCATTTTTATTAGGTTTACCCCATTCATCATCATGATATTGGCTTTCTATATTAGAATGATTTGCCCAATAACAGCGTATTTTTAACCCAGCCATTTCAATCCTATAAATTAAATAATTAAGCGTTTTATAAAATACTTAAAAAACATTAATAAGTATACCTAAGATTATATTCATTTAATCTTAAATTAATTTAATAGAAGTTATTCGCAAGCATCATTATTACTTCAAAACACTTATCTACATCACATTATCTATATTAACTATCAATATATGGTTTTAGTTTAGCTTCTTTACGGCATACTAATAATGTCTATAGCATAGATTGGTTCATTAAGGGATTAAGTATGAAAAATATTGCGGAATTTATCGCACAAATGGAACGTGATAAGTGCACATATAATGCTTGGGTATATGAAAAAGAAGGATGCTATAAACAGTTAAAGTGTAGTAATACCACAAATTGTTATTCATTCCTCAAGGAGATATCTGAATACCACTTACAAATCATCATTGAATTAAACAATAATAAATTAGATAACTATTTATTATTACCGGAAATTAATGTTGTAACTCATATTGGATTTAATAATCAAAAAATAACGACTCTTGCAGCATAAATAATTAAAAATAATAATGAAAAACTTAGGCTAGTTTACATTTATAATAAAAACAGATCATATGATCTGTTTTTTAATTCTTGTCATTATAAAATAATTGATTATAAAAAAGTTAAACCAACAACACATATGCTTCTTGTTGGTTATAATAAACATCAATTGGTTATAAAACAAACCTTAATTTATAAAAAAGTGATATGCATCGAAAGCTTTATTGTGTTTTCGATAAATTATATAACATCACTTCTTTTCCTGCTTCACAAGCAGAATATCCTTGTTGCCACCCATCCGTAAATTGCGTAGACCTATTCTCTAATGTCATATCTTGAACGTAGCTATATCCTGCAACCTTTGCCTTTGCAAGAGCTGATTCACAGCCTTGGTTATAGCCATAGTGATAAATACTGTTGTATTTAACGTCACTTATGTATTCATCAGGTAAAAATCGCATCTCACCGTCATCAGTGTGTGTACAGCCAATAACGAGTAGTGCCATGCCACACATGACTATCATTTTAGGTTGCATGTTATCTCCTTTACCATGCTTATTTAATTCTTATCAGTGTAGCAATAAATTTTATTTATCACTGAAAATAAACGCATATCTTTGAACCAATACAAAAAAACCGCCAGCATAACTGCTGGCGGCTCATTCGTTATCATTAACAATGGATCGTTAACGATTAAGGATCTTGTGACTCAGGCTTTGGTAGGTAATGTTCAGGTTTTAAGCCTAAGAATTCAGGAAGTAATGTACCTACTGAAATCGATGACCATGTACCGGTTAATACACCAATAAACATCGCAATAGAGAAGCCTTGTAGCGATGCGCCGCCTAATAACCATAATGAACTGATTGTCATCAACGTCGTACCTGATGTCACCATCGTACGAGAGAACGTTGCGATAATCGCTTCATTGTTGGTTGCTTCAATGTCTTGTTTTGGTTTCGCAATGAGAAGTTCACGAATACGGTCGGCAATAACAATCGAGTCATTTAATGAGTAACCCAAGATAGCTAAGATAGCCGCTAGTACGGTTAAGTTAAACTCCATTTGGGTCATAGCAAAGAAACCAACCGCTAAAATAACATCGTGCATTAGGGCAAGTAATGCACCCGCAGCAAGACGCCATTCAAAGCGGTAACTTAGGTAACCAAGAATACAAAGCATTGTTACAAGTAATGCTAAACCACCTTGAGATGCCATTTCAGCACCCACTTGCGGGCCAACAATACTGGTATTTAATACTTGTACTTGCGCATGTAGCGGATCAAGTACTTGCGTGATGTCTGGGTACGTTACACCTTTTGCTGGCACAGCATAGCGTAGAATCCAACGGCCAGGTTCATCAGCAGCAATTACCACTACGTCTTGCTTAAAACCAGCATCCATCAATGGTTCAATTTCACTGCTAGTGATTTGGCTGTTCATCTGAACTTCACTAACAACACCGCCAGTAAAATCAAGACCCCAGTTTAGACCACGAATACAAATGAAGCTGATCGAGATAACCATTAGCGCAATTGACACGATACCGGTCATATAACGCAATTTAGTTAAGTTTGTAATAATCCAATTTTTCATTGCGTTAAACCCTTACATCTCGACGAGAATCACGACCCCAAACCAAGTTAATAATGGCGCGGGAAGTAAATATACCAGTGAACATACTGGTTAGAAGACCTAGACCTAACGTCAATGCAAAGCCTTGAATTGGACCATTACCGATAGAGTAAAGAACCACTGCGGTGATCATTGTGGTAAAGTTGGCATCGAAAATAGTACCAAATGCACTACTGAAACCACGATCAATCGCTTGAGCAAAACTGCGCCCTTCTCGAACCATATCGCGAATACGTTCAAAAATAAGCACGTTGGTATCTACCGCCATACCCACGGTTAATACCAGACCTGCAATACCCGGCAGGGTTAATACCGCACCAGGAATCAAGGCAAGTAAACCAAATAGCATGATCATGTTAGTGATCAACGCAATGTTTGCAACCCAACCTAAGCGACGGTACCACAATGCCATAAAGACTAATGTCACACCTAAACCTAATGCTAACGCTGCGAAACCATTTTTAATGTTTTCAGCACCCAATGTTGGACCAATTGTGCGCTCTTCAACGATAGTTACTGGCGCAGTTAATGAACCTGCACGTAGTAATAATGCTAATTGTTGTGCATCAGCCAGTGAACCCGCACCTGTAATACGGAAACGACTACCTAACTGAGTTTGAATGGTTGCAACACTGATGATCTTATTAGTTTGTACTGTTTGACCTTTCGCGTTACGCGTATATTCGCTGAACGAAGTCGCCATTGGCTGACCTACGTTATTACGAGAGAAGTCTGACATCATGCTGCCACCAGCACTGTCTAAGGTAATATTAACCTCAGGTGTACCCATCTCACCCATACTTGCACGAGCATCGATAATATGATCACCCGTTAATACTGGCTTACGGCTAACACGTACAGGACGACCATCTTTGTCGTCAATGATCATGGTGCTACCTGTACCTTCTTGCTTCACAGCATAGAAAGCCAAACTTGCCGTCGCACCGATAACATTTTTCGCCGCGGCTGGATCTTGTACACCAGGAAGCTCAATACGAATACGGTTTTCACCTTGACGCTGAACAGATGCTTCTGTAATACCAAGCTGCTCAATACGGCCACGCATAGTTTGCAAGTTCTGCTGTACAGTTAGGTTACGCAGATTGGTTTGCTCATCTTCACGCATAGACAATACTAAATTATTGCCTTCGCCATTCTTCGCTTGCCATTGTGGGTATTGAGTACGAAGGTATGTGCGAATCTTATCATTCGCTTCTTCACTTGGCAGGCGCACAATAACTTGGTTATTAGTGGTCATTTCTGAACGTGCCGCACGAATATCTTGCTTACGGAAATCGCCACGAAGATCGTCAGTCAGCTGCTGTGCATGCTGCTTATAAACTTCTTTCATATCGACATCAAGTAAGAACTGAACACCACCACGTAAATCAAGACCTAACTTAATAGGCTCAAAACCTAGGCCTAATAGCCATTTTGGTGCAGCAGGTTCTAATGCTAACGTTAAACGATCTTCATTATGAATAATGCTGTTTAACGCTTCTTTAGTATTTGTTTGCTCTTTGGTTGAATTAACCACCACTACCGTGCGAGTTGGCTGCTGTTCAATAGTTTTGGCTTCAATGCCGTTTTCTTTTAGAACACGTTGAATCTCAAAAGGTGTTGGCATTGCGCCGCCTTTCGCACTGATTTGTACTGCTGCATTTTCGCCATACCATGTTGGAATAGCACTAAGCAACATAATCGAGACTGTCACAATTAACACAACATATTTCCATGCTGAGTAATGATTCAGAATCTGTTTATTATTCTTTTTTCTCATTATTTTAAGCCATATCTCTAGCAACAAGTCATATTGTTGCGACCGATAACACATCAATAATTATTATTAACTTCTCTTTAAATTAGAGAAAACAACTCGTTATTATCATATTCACAGCCGATAATATTGAGCATTAATAATAGCTATTGATAGATTTAATACATAAATTAATAAAACGTTTTATGTGTCGATGAAAGCAACATCACTAAGTAAAGCACACCATGCCATAAATGACATAAGTGCCAGTAATGTCTTATGCGGTAACGAACGAGTGTCCGTAGTGTGAATAGAGTAAATTAGATTCTTTCCAGCCAGACACACGTGATGACGAGGATTTTATCGTTAAAATCCAATCACTTTGTGGGCTGAGAGGCTCAATATACCCAATGGCAAGCATAGGTATAGGGAGTAAGGGGAATTCAAAGGCTAATTCAAATGTCGGCGCAATTTCATCAGCACTATGATAAAAACTATTTAACGATCGTGTCGAAGTATTAATCATATTTTGTAGATTAATCACTTCAGCGCGGTGATGTTTACCACTATGAGGCGGTAATTTAAGATTTGTTGGCGATGGAAAATTCCATACTAAGCGGGTGCTATAAAAAGAAACGGGTAAGCCATTATTACTTACATAGCGATCCGTGGGATGTTTTTGTGTCGGCGCTTGGTTCGCATCATGATGCAGAGCACGATCAATATAGCTCGCAGTCTCTATTGTCACCTTTGTAGCATTAACCACCTTTGGGTTAAGCACTGGTGCTTCAAGTACATCTGTATATACAGGACTGGTCGAGGTGAAATGCATAATGTTTGTATGTGTCGATGCCGAAGCAAATGAACTTGCTCCTAGACATAACACCAATAACATTATACGTAACACTGCTGTCAACATTAGATTTGACTAAGCCAATCCACAAAATAAAAGTGAGTGTTATGATAATTGCCAACACAAATTGTTACAAGCGATTAATTTCAAATAATTAATCCTATTGATAAACCTCACTTATTTACATAAAACACATACAAGGTATAGCCATTTACGCAATAATGCAGTCTGTTATGATGTTACAAACTGCTCACAATTAAAATCAAGGAAGTATTGACGATGACAGCAAACGTTGCTTTTTTAGGGCTTGGAACAATGGGCTATTCAATGGCTGGCCACCTTGCCAAAGCGGGTTATCATGTAACCGTTTATAATCGAACTCAAGCAAAAGCTGAAGCTTGGGCTCAAGAATATAAGGGCGCGACAGCCCTCACCCCTTCTGATGCCGTAAAAGATGCTGACATTATTTTCACCTGTGTCGGTAACGACAATGACGTACGCGAAATTTATAAAGGCCAGCAAGGTATTTTAGTTACCGCAAAGCCAGGGGCTATTTTAGTCGATCACACCACAGCCTCAGCCGATGTGGCACGTGAAATTGCCGATGCCGCACATGCTATTGGTTGCGATTTTTTAGATGCCCCCGTCTCAGGCGGTGAAGCTGGCGCAATTAATGGATGCCTAACCGTTATGGTTGGCGGCAATGAAGCGGTATTTAATAAAGTCAAACATGCTATTTCACAATATGCAAAAGCAACGACATTAATGGGCGAAACAGGCTATGGCCAAATAACAAAAATGGCTAATCAGTTATGTATCGCAGGTGTATTACAGGGCTTATCTGAAGCGGTAACACTTGCGAAAGCAGCAGGGCTTGATATTCACACCATGACAGAAGTATTAAAGCACGGTGCTGCTGGCTCATGGCAATTAGAAAATCGAGCGCAAACCATGGCGGCTGATTCGTTTGATTTTGGCTTTGCTATTGATTGGATGCGTAAAGATCTTGCTATCTGTTTTGATGCGGCTGAAAAACTTAACGTGGAATTGCCCTTAGCAAAACAAGTTGATAGTGAATATGAAAAGCTACAACAACGTGGATTTAATCGCGCTGATACCTCAGTCTTAATTAAGCAATTTGATAAGTAACACCATCAATACATATAACAAAGCCGTAGCAACAACCATTGCTACGGCTTTGTTCTTACGCTATTTCTAGCTTGATTAATGTGTTACATCTCGATTATAACGTGACGAAAATACCCGCTAGCGTAGCACTCATTAAGTTTGCTAACGTTGCCGCCATTACTGCTTTAAAGCCCAATTTAGCAACATCACTACGACGCTCTGGTGCCATAACACCAATTGAACCGATCTGAATCGCAATAGAACCAATATTAGCAAAGCCACATAATGCAAAAGTAATAATAACTTGAGTATGCTGTGATAATGTTTCTTTTACTGATGCAAAATCCATAAAAGCAACAAATTCATTAAGAATCAGTTTTTCACCAATGAAGGTACCCGCAGCCATCATTTCATGAGTTGGCACGCCAATAACAAACGCTAGTGGTGAAAAGATATAACCAAGAATCAACTGCATGCTCAATGGGGTTGTTGCAAACCATTGTGACGCTGTATCCATGCCAATTGCAGACGTTAAACTCGCTAGACCATAACCCACTTGCTCAAGGCCAGCATTCGCCATTGCAATAACACTCACAAATGCAATTAACATCGTACCAATTGCAACCGAGACTTTCATACCGTTCATTGCGCCCGCAGCCAATGCATCAATGGCATTACTGTGCTCACTGGTTGCCATTTCGATTTCAACTTGTTCTTCTGGCACTTGTTGTTCTGGCACTAAAATCTTAGCCATTAACAAACCACCAGGCGCAGCCATAAAGCTAGCTGCAATCAAAAATTTAAGATCAACACCTAAGCCTGCATAACCACCTAAAACTGAGCCCGCAACAGATGCCATGCCACATGTCATTACAACGAAAAGTTCAGAGCGGGTCATTTTCGCTAAGAATGGACGCACCAATAATGGAGATTCACCCTGCGATAAGAAGATATTACCCGTTGCTACTAATGATTCCGCACGGCTAGTTCCCAATAGTTTTTGAATACCACCACCCAACACTTTAATTACCCATTGCATAATACCGAAGTAGTACAACAGTGAAATTAAGGCACTAATGAAGATCACCAATGGCAACACACGGATCGCAAACACAAAACCGCTTTTTTCAATATTAGACAAATCACCGAAAACGAACTGAATACCAACATCAGCAAAGCTCAATAGGCCAGCAATACCATGGCTCATTGCACCAAGCATTTTTTGACCAAGAGGCACATACAATACCAATGCAGCAAAACCCGCTTGTAGTACTAAAGCACCCAGCACTGTGCGCCAGTTGATAGCTTTGCGGTTATCTGAAAGTAAAATTGCGAATAAAACCAGTACGACAATACCGGCCAAACTAATTAACAACTGCATTATTTCGTCCTATTGTGTTGCGAATAATGTAGGTATTGATTGTATTGTGGCATCGGAAAAACATTTGCTGAAGGATCAACAAAAGATGGATATTACGCCAATATGCGTAAATAACTAAAGGGGTGTTCGTCCAATGGTACAACATACAAGTCACCTAAATTAACAAGCTATAGTTAACGCCGGTCCAACTCCGTGGGTCGTTCACATATCCTAGTGACAGCTTGTAATAAGGTGGCTGAACGTAATTGTTCTGGCCGAGGCGAGAGTATATAGAGATCTTGGTCACATTAAAAATTTAGTATAGTGTTTTTTTACATTTATACATAATTCGCATAAATAATAGCCTGTATACTCCTTTTAGCGACTATTTCATCGAAAAAAAACCACAAAAAAGCCCAGTTACTTTATATAACTAGGCTTTAATAATTCAATATACCACTAACAAATACCGCCATTGGCAATTATTTAGTTAATGCTGTATCTAACCATTGATCAAAGGCAGTTTTAGGCATTGCACCATTGAGCATGTCTACCATTTTACCACCTTTAAAGACCATAATGGTTGGAATGCTACGAATACGGTATTGGCCAGCCAATGCTTGTTGCGCTTCTGTATCGATTTTAACGAAACGAGCTGCACCATTACGCTCGGTTGCTACATCAGCAAATACTGGAGCAAAACCTACGCATGGACTACACCAAGGGGCCCAAAAATCGACAACAACAGGTTTATCACCATTAATTAGGTTTGCAAAGTTATCAGCAGTACCTTCAATTGGCATGCCATCAAGTAATTTTTCTTTACAAGTTCCACACGTCGCTTCATCGTTTATACGATCAAGGGGTAAACGGTTTAAGGCTTTACAATGTGGGCAGCGAGTTGTCATGGTTGTCATAATGAATTTCCGAATCTAATTCTAAACTATTGTTATTTAATCTATCTCTATCATTCTCAAAACAAAAGCTGTTTTTACTGATTAAGCTGATAGGGAAAACCTATGTGTTGAGAGCGACGTTATATCAACAACCACCAGTAATAAACCTAAAAAATAAAACGGATTAAAAAGTTAGCGTTTTAATCCGTTTAAGCAATTTCACAGCCTTATTCAGTTAATGGCTGCTCTGCTGCAACATTGCTTACTTTGCTGCAAGTCCAACCTAGCGTACCGAGTTTGGTGGCAAATGCTTGAGCTTTACTTTCACAATAACCGACCTCATGGTTTGCACTCCATAACACTTGGCTGCCGCTCGATTTTATATATTGCACATCACAAGGTACTTTGTTACCCGGTTGACTATAAACGACTTCAACAGTGCGCTCTGCTGTGCCATTTTTACAAACATAAGCCTCTTGTGCTGATGCTTGAAAAGATAAAATAGACAACATCAACAATAACATTACTTTCATAACAACCTCAGGATAAGAACTTTCGCATTAAGTTTAGTCGGCTTGAGGATTAACACCTCAATCCCTCACATTTTATAATACTAACATTTGTATGATGTACAGCCGATTAACAACTATTATACCGTCGGCTATTACGTAATATTCTGAATCATATTAAAAAAACGGTCATCTTCACTCGCAATAGTAAAACCACATCGAGTATATAAGTGATAAGCCGGACTGATTTTAAACACTCTTAACCTCAACTGTTTTACGCCATATTCACGTGCTAATCGAACAGACTCCGTAATAGCTTGAGCACCCATACCTTGATTTTGATATTGATCGCTAATTTGAAGATCGCGTAAATAACATTCGTCATCACCAACAGCTAATCGAATAGCACCTACCACTTCGCCATCACACACTATATCCCAATTTTCTAAGCCAGCTATTTGCTCTATTATTGTTGGTTGCTCCCAATTAACAGCATAATGCTCATAATAGGTACGCATATTGTTGTATGTGATCTGCGCTGACGCTGATAAATCACGGGTTGATTGGTATAAAATCATGGGCTCTTTCCTTTGTTATCACGACGCTCATTACCACAACACAGTGTAAGTTTCATTAATCGGGCTGATTAACAATCGCTAGCCACTGTTGCTGAGTGATTGTATATAAGCAGTGTCGCTCTAACCGATGTCCTTGATCCAATTTAGGATGATTAAAATCCTGCTGTGTATTTTTCATTCCGATTTTAGTCATAACCCGTTGCGAAGGCTGATTCTGCAAGGCAGTGAAAGCAAAAACTGATGAAGCTTTAAGAACCTCAAAAGCAAACTGTAGTGCTTTTGTTGCCGCTTCAGGCGCATAGCCTGATCCCCAATATTCAGCTGATAATCGCCAACCTATTTCGATAAAGGGAGCATTAGGAATACCACTGGTTTCATCTTGACTATGTAGCCCCACAAACCCAATAAACTTCCCGGTTGATTTTAGTTCCACCGCCCAAAATCCCCATCCGCGTTGTGCTATAAGTTCTTCTATTCTAGAAGCTTGCGCATCGCTTTCATTATTGGACAATATTGCAGGAAAATAGCGCATTACTTGAGGATCTGCGTTCAACTTAGCATAAGCACGATAGTCACTCGGCTTCCATTGCCGAAGAATAAGGTGTTGCGTTTCCATATGCATGTTTACTCCTTGTTATATGCTTTATCCTTAACCACATAGAGATATATCAACGATGAGTTGTATCAACAACATCTAATCATCATAATTTCGACGATAACCTTTGAATATTTATATTTTTAGATTGAGATTAGCAATTATGGATAAGAAATTAATACACCAAGGAATAGAAGCATTAAGCCTTATCGATCAAGACATAGCACAAGCAGTTAACCAATATGGCTTGCCTGATGGTCGCACTTACCCTAAAGGGTTTGAAGCTTTCCTTTTTACCATCATTAGCCAACAACTATCAACTAAAGTGGCAATAACAATTACTGATAGAGTTTTAGCGTTAATGCCAGCTTGTACTCCAGAACAATTTATTCAAATTTCAACGCAAGCATTAAGAGATGCTGGATTATCACACCGAAAAATTGAATATACACAAGGTATTGCAGCTGCAGCACTCGAGGGCAATTTTGATATCGATGGATTGCAACACCTTGATAATGAACGCGCAATCAAAACAATCATTAACATGCGAGGCCTTGGTCGCTGGAGCGCTGAGATCTACTTGATGTTTGCTTTAGAGCGGCAAGATATTTTGCCTGCCGATGACTTAGGTATCCTTTTAGGTTTGCAAAAACTAAAAGGATTAGCATCAAAACCAACCCCAAAAGAAGCACGTGACATTGTAACGCATTGGGCTCCATGGCGAAGTGCTGGCTCACTATTATTATGGCATTATTATCATCAGAATTAACGACTGATAAACACCTAGGGAATATCCACCAGTTCCCCCTAGCCTAAAAAACACTTGACCAGTGGTCGATATATACCCTAACATTTACTGACCAACTGGTCAGTCGTCATTAAAAGTGAATATGATAGATAAGAGACAGCAGATTATTGAAGTAGCAACACAACTATTTGCGGAACACGGGTTTGAAAAGACGCCAGTTTCCACTATTTGTGAAAAAGCAAAGATATCAAAAGGCTTGGTATTTCATCACTTTAAAAATAAAAATGAGCTGTTAAGAGAAGTTTTTATTCACATCACTCAGATTATCGAAGAAGCAGATAAAGAGGATGAAGGCGTTGTTGAAAATGAACTAGCCTTAGAAACCATGATCCATTCTATCTTTGATGCAATGACTGTTCCTGAACATCATAAGATTTATCAATTCAATTTTAGCGTAATGGTTCACCCAACAACCAGAGCTATTGTTGTCGACCTGATTAATGAACGATATAAAGGTTTACAAGCATCAACGGAAAAAGTATTCCGCTCTTTGGGTCATTCTAATCCAGTTATCGTAACAAAAATGTTCATCGCCGAGATCGATGGCATTGCTATGAATTACTTACTTAATGATGATTTTCCAATCAAAGAAATCAGGCAAGAATTCATCAAAAAGTATTGTTAAAGAAACTAAAAATCATGTACACCTAAGTACGTGATTTTTTTGACCACACAAACAAACCGTCCAGTCGGTCAGTGATTAAAAAAGGAAAAATCAATGAATACACCCTATCAAATTCAATATGAAGCGTTCGTTAAAGCTGGCGGGCTATATGATGAGAGACACGCTAAACTCTACGCAGAGTTCGCAGATAATCTTATTGAAGACGGCAGCTTTTCAATTGTCTACGAAGGTGTAGCACATGCATGTTATACCCCAATTGTAATTGACGCAGCACCACATCTAAAATGTTATGTTCTCGCACCTCTTGCCGTATTACCTGAATACCAAGGAAAAGGCTATGCGACAAGATTAATGGAAGAAGCTGAAAAGCAATTGGACGCTGACGTTATCTTTGTGATGGGTGAACCGTTCCATTACGGAAATCGCTATAACACTCAACACAATGTATTACCACCAGTAAAAACGCTGGCTCCTTTAGAGTGTTGGTTTGCGCGTGAACTTACTTCAGGCGCACTAGATGGTATTGGCCAATCAACCTCATCTATAAAAGGACCTTATGCTGAGCCATTAATGTGGGGGCACCCAAGCGAGCAGGTGTAACATAAATATTAAGTTACTCCTCGTCAAAGTGTAATGAGTTAGTAAATTTAGCCTCATTTATGGATGTGCCGCCTAAAGACAATATTAAGACAGCCATATCTTTACTTTAAAAATTCAGTACCTTGTAAGTTGATTCCCTATCGCCCTCGTGGGCATTCACTGTTAGAAATGACGATAACGTTATGAGAATCCTAAAGTTAAAAAGTTATGGTTTTCTTTTTGTTCCACCAAATGGATTTTGCCCTTATGTAAGTTATTCCTTTTTACTCAATAAACTATTATCTCCAATTAGGAAAAATAGCTAAGCTCAATTTCATTTTGTTTAAGTAAATCAAGCCACGTATTCGATTTGAAAAACTCATAATCAGCGACTCGAAAATTCATTCCCCCTATGATGTTACGCGTTTGAGGAGCGTCCAGCATTGGATGGCTAGCCAGATAATGAAGTCCTGGCTTTAATGCAGCCAGCATCGGCTTATACTGGCTAACTCGTTGCTCCACTCGATTCGCAATCATTCCATCTGGCAGTTCAAAAATCATACTTAAGCCATCGGTTCCTTTTTTCCCTATATCAACCAGCGCATGTCTCGTCGAATTAAACACCGAATGATGAGGTAACGAAGCGTGAAGCTTATATTCCACTGCCAGCTTTTGAAATAGTGCACGCAAATCTGCCCTCATATAGAGAAATCCGGTGTGACAGTCGATGTGCTGCGGCTTTAAACCCACACGTAGCGCCATATCTAATTGAGCTCTAAGTTCCTTTTCAACATCAATTACCTGCATCGTTTGCAGGTTGTCATTGATATCATCATAGAAGCACCCATTTTCGAGACATAGACTTGGAACATCGCTAGGTTTACAAATAGGTTTTCCGTGATGTACCCCAAGGTGGATACCGTAAGGTAAATTATGTTTTGCGAGTAGTTTACGGGTATCAAGGAAATCCGAACCATATACCATAAGGCTTGTGGAGGAAATTCTTCCCATTTCGTACAGTTCTAGTGTTGCGAGTATCGTATCATGATGGTTAGCACCGTCATCAACATTGACGATAAGACGTTTTTGATGACTCATAATGAACACCTTCTTGGTAATTTACCTTACTTTTTTGGTAAACCTATCGAGGAGATAAGTCTGTGCGTTTTTGAACTTTCGGCTTAAAAATACTGACAAATAGATATCAAACTGCAACACTGTTGACAGTGTCAACCATGTTATAGCCCGACGAAGTTGACACTGTCAACAAGCAATGCTTCAATATGTTAACTAAATAGAAAGAGTAAAAAAGTGAATACACTAAGGAATCACTTACTGCTGGCAGCACGTGATATCGTGGAGTCAAATGGCGTTCAGGCAATCTCAATGCGTAGCTTAGGAGAAGTGGCAAATGTCTCTCGTGGGGCCGCTTATCGTCATTTCTCAAATAAACATGATCTGCTATGCGCTTTAGCAGGCTCTATGGGTAATGAATTGTCGTCAGCATTGGCTAGTTCTGTAAATTCAAATGATAGTGTAAAACAACAATTTCAACAGATGGCGAAAGCCTACATAACGTTTTCGTTTCAGTCGGCAGAACGTTACGCCCTTATTTTTAACTCACCAGACTTGCACCAAAATCCAACTGACGAATTACGACAAAGTTTAAATGAAGCTTTTCAGCGTTTGGTCGACTTAATAGAAATGGGCCATGCAGATAACAGTATTGTTAATGAATCCATAGAACATCAAGCGAATTTTGTCTGGTCTAGTTTACATGGATTCTGTACGCTAATATTAGGCAGAAAAGAACAATATGATGTATATACAGCAGACCAAGCCGACTTTGTTATTAACAAGCTATGGCGATCTTTAGCCTGTTAATTTGCCTATATTAAATATAGATAGGGTCAGTATTGCCTATTCATTATCTTATATTTTGAGAAAGCATTCATGGTGATTCAATAGCTTATCTAAGCTAACAAATTTTAGAGCAAAACATGTTTTCAGTTAGCTTAGTAAATGTCCTGAAATAGCACAGCGTTACCGCCTTTAGCAACTAAATCCCTACTACACTCCACCTCTGATAGTGATAGAATCTCCGCATCAAAATTACCGAGAAACTCTATGTTTATCCATCACGTTAATGACATCGACTGGCTAGTGATTACAGCTTTTGAAGAACTGAAAACTTTATTTATCGAAGAAGCTGGTGCGATCCCCGGTTGCTTCTCTACCGCCAGCGAATTGAACCTGATTGATCAAGCCAAGCGTAGTTATGGATATTTGCCTACACTCAGCGGTGTAGTCACCGACACAGGAACATTTCAAAGCCAGAATAACGAAGCAGACTTAGACCCACAGCTTGCCTGCCTAGTTGAAGGACGTGGTCGAGTGTTTATCTATCACGGCTGTTTTGTGGCTTTTGTGAATAACGAGCAAACTTTTATTACTCGAATGGATTGAAAATTTTCCTATAAATTAAATAGACGCATTGCTTGCTCCTGCCATTTATCTGCAACCATTTTATTTATAAACAGGAGCTAACTGAATGCGTCGAATCTTTAGCAAGGTCAGGGCCATAAACAAGTTAGCTCCACTCCACCTCAATTACATTTTATCGGCAAAGTACGCCATGATTTCAGCGGTTGTCATTTCTTTGGTTTGATTAGTAAAGCAATAATAACTAGGGCGGGCATCGCTGAAATACTGCATATCCATTGTTAGCCCTTTTATATCAGGGAACAGACCGACAGGCATATTATATTCACCGCTGGCTTTTACTTTATAGAATAAATGGGTGCCACATTCATTACAAAAACCGCGCGAAGCCCAATCTGATGAGTGATATATTTTGATGTTCTCTTCACCTTCAAAGGTTACTTGAGTACCACATTGAACAGCAAAAAATGGCGCACCACCCCATGTTCGGCATGATTGGCAATGGCACACTGAAAACTTAGGATTAGCGTCTGCTGCAACAATTTTTACCGCACCGCAAAGGCAACTTGCTTTTGAATCTGACATAGTAAAATACCGTTAGTTGATAGATAAAAAATAGCGTCTATTCATCATAATCACACTTTAAATACTGTATATAAAAACAGTTATATTTTGTGATGCCATTCAAAAACATATTTAAAGTAACCAAAACAACAAAGAATATAGGACAGCCATATATTTACGTTAAAAATTCAATGCGCTGTGAGTAGATTCCCTATCGCCCTCGTGGCATTCACTGTAGGGAATGGCGATAATCAGCCCTGACAATATTTATTGAGTTATCATCTCTGAACGCTGAAAAAATTGACGTAAACCCCTCATTGCTGGTTTTTCTAAATAATAATAGCTAAATGTTGATATTACCAAAACAACTGCCATATAAAAAAAACCACCAACTATGGCTGGTATCCAGCTTGTTTGGAGATGCCACAATACCAATTGTTGCGGTAAAAGGAGGTTTATAATTTCAATACCAACGAGTAAAATAACGGCATGCCAGAGATAAAGTGAATAAGATATATCACCTAAAAATTGAGTAACTTTGTTCTCAAATAATTTAAAAATGACGGTATTACGTTGTTGTTGTTGCGCCGAGATAAAAACAAGTAAGGCAAATACTATAATAATGAACACATCATTAAAGGGTAGTGCTGGTAAATGTAATGCATATATACACATTAAGAAGATTACTAACAGTAACATATCACTATTAATACGTTCTTTCGTTTTTTCCGACAAGGTAATGGTACACATCCAAGTACCTAATACAAAGCTTGATAAAGCTCTAATATATGCTAGTACACCACCAGTAATATCAAGTGATCCATGGTGAGAATTAATAGCAACTAAAGATATAATAAATAAAACGGGGATCGCTAAAGAAACCTTCTTTTGCATCAAAACAGGCACAATAAAAGGAAATACCATATAACTTAACCATTCAACACTTAATGACCATGATGAAATATTCCATGAAAGATCTTTTTCAAGAACACCTTGTAGCATCATGATATTTGGTATGAGAGCGTCACCACGATTAAATGGCCCATGGAAAGCAGGAATACCAGACATCCCCCAACCATCAAATAATGCTCCGCCATAGAAGCCAATATTTGCCATATATTTAAAGGTCTCCCAAGCGACTAAAACCAATAATGTGACAAGGAACAGAGGATAAATTCGAGAAAAACGCAGTCCTATAAACTTGCTCCAATTATAGAAATTAATCCCTTTGAAAAAAGTATTTTGATAAACGTGCATGATAACGAAACCACTTAGGATGAAGAATAAATCAACCCATAAGTAACTGTTTTCTAAAAAATGAGTATATTCAATTAACGTATCTTTCCATTGTGGAAAGATAACTAGTCTAGCGTGAAAAAAAGCCACACAGATAGCAGCAATACCACGTAGAGGCGTTAATATCGGGATTGACTTATTCATGTTTATTTCTTCAATATAGTATTTGAAATTAGACTAATAGCTAATTTTACATCGATCTACATTTCTACATGATTTTTAACGCCTAAATAGATATTAAAAATAAAATATCTGAACTGAATCCAATTAAACCTTCATTACTCATCTTGTTTCATTCAATAATACAGTAGTATGTCATGGCACATTAAACAAATACTGTAAGTAGATTCCCTATCGCCCTCGCGGGCATTCACTGTAGGGAATAACGAGGTTGGGTTGTCGTTCATTACAATACCGCAAAGATTAAGGCGAGTTCGTGATTATGGTTTATTACGAGGGCATAAAGACGAAACAACTTCAACTGATCCAATATGCCTTTATGTTAGCAGGGCAACTAACGTTGCCCCCACAACAAAAAGTTGTCCGTTTAACGGCACAACCCTTTTGTCCATGCTGTCAGCATGTCATGCAATTAGCGGGGATTTTTCGACCCAGATAAAAACGTAAAATAATAAGGATAATGGCATTAACGCGTAATAATTAAAGAGGATTTTATTATAAATCAAAGTATTAAAATTATTGGTTCACGCCAAGGATAACGCTCGACTTCTTTTCAGCACCACCCTTCATGACATTCGCAATATTTACTTATATAAAGCGACTTGGGCTTGTCCAACACTTGAATAGGTGTCAGCTGCGCGACGCATATCCTTATCTGTTAGGTGTATTTACACTTGCTGCATAGGTTTTATACACCAAAATACTCCCTTTGGTGTAGAACGACCAACTACTTTATCAAATGACACTTTTCCTGTTTTAGAGCAGATGGTTAGATCAACTTTGTTGGTAATCCAGTTCTGAAAAGGTGCTTCTGAAACTGACAAGTTAATTATGGATTGCTTTTGTATACATACATTAATGTTTCTTCGGGTAGTACGTGACCAAAACCAACCTTTTCCGCCGATTAAACAAGCCTCAAAGGAGTGTTTATCGGGTACCAACTTCCTTATTTTTCGGAGAATATTAGGCAAAGCTTTAACACTGCAAGGGTGATCAAAATGACAAAGAAATGCGACTTTGTTCAAGCTGTCCCAGCCATAAAATCCCGTACAAATCCAAATGTTATTGGTTGACAATGATTTAGCATTTTTTGCTATTGAATATTGATGTTGTAAGACTTGAACGTTATCCATCGCTCCTCCGAACACCTAACGCCAAAATCAGGGGCTGCCGTAGGCAGTCCCCTGGATTTTTTTGTTAGGCCATTGTTTGACATAGTTCTTGGATATATTCGAGTTCAAAGTGGCCACTTTCTATCATTAAAGTAAGTTCAAGGTAATTGGCACAAAACATTGCGTCATTAATTTTATCCAGAGACATAATAATATTTCTCTCATTCGGATGAGATATTTTTTTAATTTTATCTACATATGAAGATAGAAATAATTTCCCTGTTCCTGGATTATCCATTTCATAGAACCCAATTACTCCTGCTAACTCAAATAATGGTGAGTCCCATCTCATCTCTTCCCAGTCAAGGATTGCATTTACACTATTGGATTCACAATTAATTAAAAGATTGCTTGCGCCAAAATCACCATGGATAAGCTGTCTTTCTTTAATATATGGTTCCAGTCTATCTAAAACCTCCGAACATTTTTTTTCTAGTTTGAAAAATAATTCAGAGGTAATACACTGAGACTTTAATTTTTCTTCGGTATGCTCTGACAACAGCTCATTATATATTTCATTTGCCGTAAGGAGTCTATATTTTGAAATCGGCTGCCTAAGTGATGCCACATCCATAAATAAACTTCGTGCCAACCAAAGTTTCTTATGCAACTCTGCTAGGGTTTCTGCTGCTAATGTTATGTGTTGTGAGTTATCGTCTTTAGGAATATCTCCTATAACAAATGGAAACAGG
>NZ_JAYXUH010000011.1:0-137674 GCF_036040035.1 Photobacterium sp. S4TG1 | reverse complement strand
TGTGCACAGTGTCGATGGTACCGCGCATGAGGTTGTGATCACCATTCACGGTACAGATGATGCACCAGTAGCCATTGCTGATCATATCGAAACAAACGAAGATACTCCGATCACTGTCGATTTAACCAAGAATGATAGTGATGTTGATGGCGATACGGTGACCGTGACTGAAATCAATGGTACGCCAGTGACACCTGGGCATGAGCAAACCATTGTCGTTGACCACGGTAAGATCGTGATCGCCCATGACGGTGGTATGACATTTGTTCCTGTTCATAATTTTAGTGGTGATGTTGATTTAACCTACACAGTATCTGATGGACAGTTATCTTCAAGTTCAACAGCAACAATTGTAGTTAAACCTATAGTGGATCCTGTTAACGTAAAAGTAACCGTTGATCTTGATGGCGCGGAAATTAAGTCACCATTAGGGGAAACAAAACATTATACATCATGGAATGATGTTGTTAGAGAATATGGCCAAAACGCACATACATTGACATCGCATGAGGATTCTAAAAATATATCTACGCGTAATGGTGAAGCTTATAGAGGTATGGAATCTCACGATAATTTATCGGCATGGCAAGCAACTAATCAAGGAAAAGGCAGTGTTTTAATTGGTGGTGACGGTGATTTAACGAATAATCATACAAATACAGGTGATGAACAAGATTCACTTTACGGTGGCAATGGTAATGATATCTTCGTTGGTGAGCAAGGTAATGATGGTTTATATGGGCATGATGGTATAGATACTGCTGTCTATTCTGGGAAATTCAGTGATTATAATATTACGGCGAATATTATTGATACATCAAATCGTGGTGGTGATCATAAATTTACAGTAACGGATAAATTGTATAATCCGCAGAGCTCAAATTTAGATAATGAAGGTCAAGATCAATTATATAATATAGAGCGCTTACAATTTTCTGACGGTACTTATTATTGGAATGAAGGCTCTCAATCATGGGAACCTGAAGCTATTACAGTGACTTATCCAATTAATATTGATGCGGCACTTACAGATACTGATTGCAGCGAAGAAATCACAAGAATTGATATTTCAGGAATCCCTAAAGATTCTGTACTTTATGATGATGCTCATAACCAGCTTGGTGTTGCAGATGCTGATGGTCATATTGTGTTAATGCCTTCAGATTGGGCGTATCAAAATTCAGATAATATTCATGTTGAGTTGAATCATTTACATTTAGAAGTTCCTCTAGATGTGGCGAGTAATATTGCATTAACTGTAACAGCAACTGGACATGAAAAAGGAACTACACAAGTAGCAATTGGCTCTGATACGACAACCTTGAACCATTATACTCATCAAGATGGTAGTTATGGCGATAACCAAATAGAAGGTGATCAAAATAATAATATTATTGTTGGTGATACAACGGGATTGCAAATTACGCACGGTGAAAATTATAATATTGCATTTATTCTTGACACATCAAGTAGTATGTACCACGACCCAATTGATGGAATAAAAAATGCTGTTATTGCAATAGATAAGATTTTATCTTATCTACAGGAAAAAGCTGTAAAAGAGCATTCAGGACATATTAATGTAACATTAATTGATTTTAATACTAATGCAATCAATCATTCTATTGATTTACTTCACTATCATCATGGAGATCTATTATCAAGATATGATCATAATGAAATTCGACATGGTGGTAAGTCAACTAATTATGAAGACGCATTTGAACATACAACTAGGTGGTTCGAATCTAAAAATGTAATTAATAATAATGGTCATAATGAGACATATTTCTTTACTGATGGACATCCAAATATATCAAATACTACTAGTAGAGATCATCAGTCTCAAATAGAGATTGATTCTTTAGAGGCCTTTGATAAATTAAAAGCAGTCTCTCCAATTGTTGATGCTATTGGTATTGGACAAGATGTTGATGCAAAAGATTTAAAACAATATGATACTGATGGTTATGTGCCAGATCACGTTAATGCAGATCAAATTGCAAATATTGTGTTAGGTACAGAAACTCAATTAACTCAAGGCAATGATAATATTCATGGTAATGATGGACAGGATATTATTTTTGGTGACATTATTAAATTTAATAGCACATCAGATCTCCAAGGGTTTGAGGCATTAAAAGAGTATATTGCACAACAAGAAGACACTTCAGTATCTAAAGTTAGTACTTATAATGTTGATAAATATATTCGAACACATATCGGAGAATTTGATTTCTCCCATTCTCATGATGGTAATGACATTCTTCATGGTAATAACGGTAATGATTTGATTTTTGGTCAAGGTGGTGATGACCTATTATTTGGTGGGCTAGGTGATGATATATTACTAGGTGGATCAGGTAATGATATATTGAAAGGTGATACTGGTAATGATGTACTTATCGGTGGTCAAGGGAATGATGAATTATGGGGTGGAGAAGGGAAAGATACTTTCTCTTGGAATCATAATTTATCTAATCATGATACTGATCATATAAAAGATTTTAATATCCATGAAGATAAATTAAATCTAAGTGACTTATTACATAATGCGACTGAAAATACAATTGATCATTATTTAACTCTTCATCAAGATGGCAATGATACGGTTATTTCTATAAATGTAGATGCGAGAAATGATGTTGAGCAAAATATTGTTTTAGATAATACTAAACTTGGTGATGTAAAAGCGAATCTTGGCGTGATTACTAATAATTTATTACATTTTGATGGTGATAAATTAATATTAGAACATCATAGTGAGCATGCTAATTCAGCCTATGAGCCAATGGTTTTGCCTCATCAACTGATTGATGATCATAATAACTAAATAAATCGGTAAGTTAATAGAGGCTAGAGTCGTCTAGCCTCATTAATTTTTTAATTTCTATATTAGAGATATATGTAGTGACAACAGTAAATAAGTCTCAGCCTGAACAATGGACGATTCCGGCATCATTTAAAGCGACGGAAGATCCATTATTAGATTGTTTAGTCTTATTGTCCGAATATTATGGCAATCCTTGTAGTGCTGATGCATTAACTGTTGGATTACCTTTATCTGATGCTTGGTTAACCGCAGAGTTATTACCACAAGCAGCAGATAGAGCAGGATTATCTGCAAAATTAATTCGAAAAGAATTAAATGATATATCAGCATTATTAATGCCATGTATTTTATTATTAAAAGATAAGCGTGCTTGTTTATTACGTAAAATAGACCATGATACGCAAATGGCAATTATTCAGTTACCTGAAAATGGTGGCGAATCTGAATTATCGATTGAGGAATTATCACAATTATTTGTTGGGTATGTTTTTTTAATAAAGAAACAATACCGTGGTGATCAGAGCCTCGATTTATATCAACATGAACAACAAGGTCATTGGCTCTGGTCGATGATTAAAAATGCAGCTCCAATTTATAAAGATGCATTAATAGCCTCGATATTAGTGAATCTGTTTGCTTTGATTTCACCATTATTTATGATGAATATTTACGATAAAATTTTACCAAATTTAGCTTATGAGTCGTTATGGGTACTGGCTAGCGGTGCTGCAATTGCGTTTACCTTTGATTTTATTATGCGACATATGCGTAGTCATTTAATTGATATTGCAGGTAAAAAAATTGATATTGTCGTCTCATCAAAGCTGTTTGCTAAAGTTATGGGCTTACCATTAGAAAAACGAGCCTCAAGTATTGGTGGAATGGCGCGGCAATTAGGTGAATTTGATAGCATTCGTGACATGTTAACGTCTGCAACAATAACGACACTCGTTGATTTACCTTTTGCTATTTTTTTCCTGGCTATAATTTATTTTGTTGCTGGTGATCTTGCGGTAATCCCGCTATGTTCAGGATTGCTTATTATAGGCTATACCTTATATTTACAACCACGTTTAAAAGCGGCGGTAGATGAAAGTAATAAATTTTCTAGTGTTAAACATGGTCATTTAATTGAATGTTTATCGGCAACAGAAGCTATTAAATCAAATGTCGCTGAAGGTATAGTTCAGCGATCTTGGCAACAAATGATTTCACATACTGCGAATTGGCAATTAAAAGTTAAAGAGATTTCTAATTCTGTTAGTTATTTTGCAACATACATTACACAATTAACCGCTATTGCTGTGGTTATTTTAGGTGTTTATCGTGTTGCGGATAGTGAAATTTCTATGGGTGGAATTATTGCTGCGGTAATGCTTTCTGGTCGTGTTGTATCACCAATGGCACAGCTAGCAAATTTACTGACGCGAGGAAATCAAACTGCAAGTTCATTACGTCAATTAGATACCTTAATGCAAGGTGAAGATGAGTTTGAAGATAAAGGTCATTTAATTAGTCGATCTCAATTAAAAGGTGATATTCAAGCCGATCATATTCAATTTAGTTATCCATCAAGTGAATATCCTGCATTAAATACAGCTTCTTTTATTATTAATGCTGGTGAGCGTATTGCTATTATTGGTAAAAATGGTTCAGGGAAAACATCGTTAGCAAAAATGTTAGCTGGATTATACCAACCCACGGCAGGACATTTACGTTTTGATGGCATAGATAGCCAACAAATTCATCCTGCAGATTTACGCAGAAATATTGGTTATATGCCACAAGATATTACGTTATTCCATGGAACTATCCGCGACAATATTATGTTCGGTACGCGGCAAGTTACTGAACATCAATTAATTCGAGCGGTTAAGTTATCAGGTGTTGATGTCTTTACATCGAGTGATTCAGAAGGGTTAGATAAACAAGTTGGCGAGGGTGGTTTTTCGTTATCACGCGGTCAACGTCAATCAGTTGCGCTTGCTCGAGCTATTTTAAATGATCCTGCAATTTTATTAATGGATGAACCAACTGCCAGTATGGATGCTTTTGCAGAGAAGCAATTTATGCGTTCAATGGCAAGTGCTGCTCGTAATAAAACGGTCATTTTAATTACTCATAAAATGTCATTATTGCCATTGGTTGATCGAATTATTGTTCTTGAAAAAGGACGAATTATTTTAGATGGACCAAGAGATCAGGTATTAAAGTCATTAAGTCGTGGTATAAGTACAGGAGCAGATCATGCCTAAGCAATTAAATTCTGAAGAATTAAGCATGGTTGATGATGTGTATGGTGCGATGATGTTATCATCGCCTAAAAAACATCGTATAGTTATTCGAGCATTGATGGCTTTTATTATTTGTTTTTTTGTATGGGCTTATTTTGCTTCTCTTGATGTTGTTACTAGAGGAACCGGTAAAGTTATTCCTTCTTCTCAAATTCAAATAATTCAAAGTTTGGATGGCGGGATATTACAGAATATGTACGTAACAGAAGGTATGGCAGTTAAAAAAGGTCAACCTTTAGCTCGCATTGATGCTACTCGTTTTCGATCTGATCTTGCTCAACAAGAAGATGAAGAGGACAGTTTACGAGCGAATATTCTTCGATTACAACAAGAAATTGCAGATATACATTTAAATGCGATATCACTTGACTGGCATAAACAAATTATTGTAGATAATAAGCCATTAGTCTATCCGAAAAATTTATTTAAAGCTGAATCAATATTATTAACACGTCAACAAGAAGAATATCATGGACGTCTTTCTGAATTAAATAATCAATTATCAATTTTAGCAACACAGATTATTCAAAAAGAACAAGAGAATGAATCAATTAATTCTCAAATTAGAACACTAAAAAATAGTTTAAGTTTAGTTGTTAAAGAATTAAGAATGACTAAACCAATGGCAGATAAAGGTATTGTTTCTGAAGTTGAGTTATTAAAACTTCAACGGCAGGTCAACGATATTAAAGGTGAACTATCAAAACTTTATTTACAGCAGCCAAAAACACTAGCCGCACGAGATGAGGCGATTTTTAAACGTAGGGATGCTGCTCTTAGTTATAATAAAGATGCACGAGCAAAACTTAATGAATTAGAGAGTCGATTATCACGATTAGTTGAAGCTCAAGTTGGATCACAAGATAAAGTAGATCGTACTGTTATCACGTCACCAGTAAATGGAACGATTAAATCGATTCATATTAATACCATTGGTGGTGTTGTTAAACCTGGTGCTGATATTATTGAAATTGTACCGACAGAAGATCAATTAGTTATTGAAGCAAAAATAAAGCCAAAAGATATTGCTTTTTTACACCCAGGATTACCTGCCGTTGTTAAAGTTACTGCTTATAATTTTACTCGTTATGGTGGTTTAGATGGAACATTAGAGCATATTAGTGCCGATACCTCACAAGATAAAAAAGGGAATAGTTTTTATTTAGTTCGTATTAGAACAAAACATTCTCAGCTTATTAAAAAAGATGGTACGCCAATGCCTATTATTCCAGGGATGCTAACAACTGTTGATATTATTTCAGGTAAAAGAACAGTATTGGATTATATTTTAAACCCTATTTTAAGAGCTAAAGATACAGCATTTAAAGAACGATAATTTTCACTAAAGGAGATAATAAATGAAGACACCGATTGCTCAGTCGTTGAAAAAAACATTCACGGCAATAGCAGTATTTTCAGTATTAGTACCTGTAACAAGTGAAGCTCAAACAATAGAGCAAGCTGTTGCATCTACGATTACAACAAATCCAACTATTCGTCAAGCTTATACGCGCTTTAAAGTGCGTGAAGAACAAGTTGTACAAGCAAAAGCAGGTTATTTGCCTTCTTTAGATTTAACTGCTGGTTATGGTTGGGAACAAACTGATACACCATCAAGTCGAGCACAAGCAAGAGCAACAAATGGTGACGAAAAAACAGACTTAAATCGCCGAGAAGTAGGTTTAAGTCTTCGTCAAACATTATTTGATGGCTTTTTAACAAGTAGTGAAGTTCATCGATTTAACCATGAAACAAGCTCTGATCAATGGAACTTATTTGCAGCGGCAGAAGATACTGGCTTAGAAGCTATTAAAGTATATTTACATTTGATGGAAGCAGATCAAGATGTGCAGTTGGCTGAAAAAAACCTAGGTAGACATCAGCATATTTTTGAACAAATTAAGCAAAAAACAGCATCAGGTTTAGGGTCAGTTGCTGATTTATCACAAAGCCAAGGCCGTTTAGCTCGAGCACAATCAAATTTAGTTGCTGCTAAAAACAACTATGCAGATGCTCGTAGTCAGTTTATTAAAGTGGTTAATGAAGAGCCTGAAGATTTACGTCAACCTGTGCCAGATGCGGTTATGCTACCTAAATCTTTAGATGCTGCATTGGCACAAGCAAAGGCGAATAATCCGACATTAAAAGTAGCTTCAAATGATATTGAAGCAGCTAAATATGAGCGTAAATCAACGCAAGCAAACTATTATCCTACTGTTAGCCTTGATCTCGGTGGTAATTGGGATGAAAACGTCGGTGGTGTTAGTGGTCATAATAATGATCTTCAGGCAATGGTACGGATGAAATACAATTTGTTTGCAGGTGGTAAAGATGTTTCTCGTGATAGAGAAGCAGCATACAAGCTTGTAAATGCTCAAGCATTACAACAACGTTCATACCGAGAAGTAATTGATGGTACAACATTAGCGTGGAATGCATATCAATTTGTTAATGAGCAAAAAGGTTATATTCACGATCATGTTATAGCTGCTGAAGAAACCCAATCATCTTATGCTCAACAGTTTAAATTGGGTCAACGTTCGTTACTTGATGTGTTAGATTCAGAAAATGAGTTATTTCAAGCACGTAAAGATTATCTAAAAGCTGAATATGATGAGCTTATTGCACAATATCGTGTATTAAACGCGACTGGTCAGTTGCTATCTTCATTACGAGTAACTCAGCCACAAGCTTGGTATGGCGAAACAACATATGAAGGTGGGGTGAAAAAAGCATGAATAAAAGCATTAAGTATTCAGTAACAGCAGTTATATTAGGTTTGTCATTAGCTGGTTGTAGTAATAAAATTATATCAATGAATGATAGTCATCAAGTGAATGATCTTCGAGATTTAGATCATGATGGCGTCATTGAAGCTCGTGAACATTGCAGTAATACTATTTTAGGATCGTCCGTTGATAATGATGGCTGTGGTTCTAAATCTGAATTTATTGTTCGACAAGATCTACATATTAATTTTATAAATGATTCTGCAACAATTGCTCCTCAATATCAGGGACAAATTGCTCAATTAGCGGACTTTATGAAAAAATATCCAGTATCGAAAGTGATTATCGAAGGTCACAGCAGTAAAGTTGGAGGGTATGATTACAATATTGCGTTATCTCAACGACGAGCAAATAATGTTGCCTCTGATTTAGAAAGTCATTTTGGAATTGCAGCTAATCGTATTAAAGCTGTTGGCTATGGTTATACACATTTGTTAGATAATGGTACAACAGAATTAGCTCATCAAAAAAATAGACGTATTGTCGCTGCTGTTAGTAGACTTGATCAAAAAGTCGATTATAAGTGGACTATATACACTAAAAATTAATCATTAACGGCTGTATTTTTGCAGCCGTTTTTATTTTAAGATGAAATTTTTATGTGATAAACACTCACTATAATCATTAAAGCCTTTCTGTTGGCATTCGATTACTTTATTTTTCATTTGGTTAAGTTCAGTATTATTACGTACAGAGTAGACATTGCCATTAGTACAACTGATTGAAATTATACCATTCGGTTCAAAATTATAGCCTTCAACGTCACTACCACATGGGTTAAATCCCACATTTGCTTTTACACTCACTTTTGTCGGAATAATTCGCACACTTTCAGTGACACATCCAACTAATAATAAAGAAAATAGGGTCGTAATAATAAATTGTTTCATAGGGACGCAAAGCTTTTTAATGAGTGATGAATATAGCGGGGATTATAAATGAAAATAATATGAATATCTTGTTGTGAAAAACCGATTAATCGTAATAAAGCATATTAATGTTAAATCGTAGTGGTGTTCTATCGCTTATTTGTTGATTATTTTGTCTCTTCAGTTGCCACGCATACCTAATATCATGGAATGTTTAAATTGAGTAATGATGGGTCATTTAAAATAGAGATTATGAAGATGTTTTTAATGTAAATGCTTAACCTTTTATTTTTAAGTTATTGATTTTTTATTATAATTGGTCATGATTATAGTGGAGATATACTCCTGATTGATGAAAAAACATGGAGTGTTGGATATTATTGCTATATGGAATTAATGTTTTACATTCAAATTGTTCGCAGAGTCACACTGTAAGTGCTATAACGTTGGCTGTTTAACGATGCGGAATACAATATGAATCTCGATGAATTTAAAATATTATCAGTAGTGCTGATTTTTATAACTACTGTACTTGCGGGATTGTATCCGTTTCTACGTAAATTTAAAACGACCCGACCATTAGAATCTCCGGCAGCAGAAGCCTTAGCATCAGGTGTTTTTCTTGGTGCTGGTCTTATTCATATGCTGGGTGATGCCTCTAAATCATTTTTAGATCATGGTATTGAATATCCTATTGCCTTTGTATTAGCAGGAAGTGTGTTCTTATTATTATTATGGTTTGAACACTTAGGTCGTCGCTTAGATGAACATGGTGACAGCAATAGTCCTGCATTCGCTATTTTAGCGATGGTCATTCTATCTATTCATTCGTTACTTGCGGGTACGGTGCTTGGATTAAGTGGTTCAATTACAATGATGGTAATGATCCTCATTGCTATTTTAGCGCATAAATGGGCGGCAAGTTTTTCCCTGGCTGTGCAATTAAGTAAAAGCCGATTGTCGTTACGCCAATCATTATTCATGTTTGCGTTATTTACGATAATGTTGCCACTTGGAGTAGGGTTAGGATCGGGTATTTTAGACTACACTGAAAATTATCCATTATTAGAGCCTACCTTTTATTCATTAGCGGCTGGTACATTTTTGTATCTTGGTACACTACATGGCTTAAAACAATCGACCATGGTTGATAAGTGCTGTGATTTAAAGAACTTTACTTTTGTTGTTATCGGTTTTGTTTTAATGGCTGTAGTTGCTATTTGGGCTTAATTTTTTGCCATTATAATATTCAGTTTTGTCTTATTGTTCGTGTTAGCTTATTTGAGCTAGCACGTAATACCTTTATTTAATAGTAATTCAGCAGTTATTACCGAATGGTAGACTTGAGTCAGAAGTTGGTGGGGTAATTATTTAAAAGTTGATCCCTCTCACGTGCAATGGGACAAATGTCCTCATTCTAGATCAATATACCTTTTAGAATTGCTTCAAATTATTAATAAGAACAAAAGGATTAACGGATGGACTTTCTTTCTTGGTTTGATATCAATAACACCCTTGTTAATTTTCCAATCGGTGACGGTTATGCCATGTCATGGGTTGAAGCTATTGGTACTATCTTTGGTCTGCTGTGTATTTGGTTTGCCAGTAAAGAAAAAACCATAAATTTCTTTTTTGGTCTTATTAATGTCACTTTGTTTTGTATTATTTTCTTTCAAATCCAACTGTATGGGCTGTTACTACTGCAAGTGTTCTTCTTTGTTGCCAACGTTTATGGTTGGTTTGCATGGACAAGGCCAACTAGTGAGGGAAATAACCTAGAAGTTCGGTGGTTAAGTAAACAAAAATTAGCGATGACGGTGACGTTAAGTGTAATTGCGATTGGTCTATTAACGCTTTATATCAATCCGGTATTTTTTGCACTAGCTAATTTTGCTGTCGATATATTAAATGTTTTCGGTGCTAATCTAGCGGCTCCGACATTACAACCTGGAGCATTTCCATTTTGGGATGCAACCATGACGGTACTGTCTATTGTGGCGCAGATTCTGATGACACGAAAGTATGTTGAAAACTGGATTGTGTGGGTAGTTATTAATATTATCAGTGTCGGGTTATATGCAGTACAAGGTGTGTATGCGATGTCCATTCAGTATGCAATTTTACTCTTTGTTGCTGCAAATGGTGCACGTTGCTGGATTGAGATTGCTAATAAAAATAAACCACAAGTGAAGAAGGTTATCGCATGAATCAACAACCTCATTTATTAATCAGTCACGGTCAAATTGCTACGAGTATTTTAGTCTGTGGTGAGCCTGATAGAGTAAATCGAATTGCGGAACGTTTCTTAACAAATAGTCTATTAATTGCTGAAAACCGTGAATACCGTATTATTAATGGTGACTATCAAGGAAAGCCCGTCACATTGTGCAGTACAGGGATGGGTGCACCATCAATGATTATCGCTATAGAAGAACTCAAACGTTGTGGCGCTGAATATATTATCCGTGTTGGCTCTGCAGGGGCATTGCAACCAAATATTGGATTAGGTGAATTAATTATTGCCGAAGGTGCAGTGCGAGATGAAGGTGGCTCTAAAGCATATATTCCAAGTGAATTTCCTGCTATTGCTGATCATCAATTGGTTCACTTATTAAAGACGGACTTATCGCAACAGAATATCAACTATCATAGTGGTATTGTACGCTCTCACGATAGTTTTTATACCGATGAAGAAGACAATATTTGTGAATATTGGCACAAGAAAGGCGTATTAGGGGCAGATATGGAGACTTCTGCCTTATTAACGGTGGGGCGTTTACGTCAACTAAAAACAGCCGCAATTTTGAATAACGTGGTGCTTTATCAGCAGAATGTAAGTGAAGGGATTAGTGCTTATGTCAATGAAGCTGAAGATATGATTAAAGGGGAACAGCTAGCTGCTAATACTGCGCTGAATGCCTTGATCAAGATTGTTTAAGCCTATTTAATCACCAAATTAATAGCCCGATTTTTATAAATTGGGCTATTTTAATGCGCATCATAATTTTCTCTATTCAGTAGTATAAAAACCCGCTATCTTGATTCAAAATGTAATAACAGTGATATGCGCAATGCAATTAACGCCTTCTCCCTCAACCCGTTTTAGTGGTTACCTAACCCAACATTATGCGAGCTTTCGCCAAGCATTATATAATTGTCAAATTGGCTGTAAACGCTACCAAATCGGCGATGCTGTCATGCAACAAGGTCAGGATCTTACTCAGTTAATGATTGTGCCTGTTGGACGAGTGTCGATGCATATTTGTGCCGTTAATGGTCGCCGTTTTCAATTAGGAGAGATGGACTGTAACTATAATATTTTTGGTGAAATGGAGTTCTTTACTAAAACACCATGTCAATGGTCTGTTGTTGTTGAAGAAGCGATAGAAATTGATATTCTTGATATGAGAAAAGTAGAGAAATTACTGTTAGAACGCCCTGAATTCAGTTTGTTTTTTGCTTCTGCATTGGCACTTGATTACCAAGACTCGCTTGATATTTACACCTACCGTTTATTACATCCGATTACTTACAATATTGCGTTTGATTTACTTCAGCACGCCCGTAATTCGATGACCCTTGGTCGATTCAATAAAGCGGATAAAGAGGCTGAACGGTTTGGTACATCAAGCCGTGTTTATCGACGAGCATTAAAGACATTGATTCAACAAGGATTAGTCGAGAAACAAGGTTCTGAGCTTATCATTGTAGATTTGGCTGGGTTACAGAAGTTTGTGGATCATTTTGAAGATTATGAATTATCGTAAGTTATTTCTGAATATTTTAAATAATAATGGCGACTGATTAAGCCGCCATTGTTTGATGTTATTGCTTGATATTTATAATTACGCATAATGTTATGCGTTAATACTTTATCACGACTCTGCTAGATTTATTTCTGTTCAGCCAATAGATCAATAAAGAATGCGTATTCAAGTGCGTCTTCATGGAGTGCCTTAAAGCGACCGGATGCACCACCATGACCAGCTTCCATATCTACCTTAAACAACAGACGGTTATTGTTCGTTTTAATATCACGCAGCTTAGCAACCCATTTCATCGGCTCGAAATACTGCACCTGTGAATCATGTAAACCCGTCGTCACTAACAGGTGAGGGTAGTCATGAGCAGCAATATTATCGTAGGGTGAATAGCTTAACATGTAGTCGTAGTATTCTTTGTGGTTAGGATTTCCCCACTCGTCATACTCGTTGGTTGTTAATGGAATTGATTCATCAAGCATGGTGGTAACAATATCAACAAACGGCACATGAGCTGCAACACCACAGTATAGCTCAGGAGCTTGGTTGATAATCGCACCCATTAACAAACCACCCGCAGAGCCACCTACGGCAAAGATCTTATCTTTTGCGCCATAACCTTGTTCTACTAATGATTGTGTAACATCAATAAAGTCATTAAAGGTGTTTTGCTTGGTAAGTTTCTTACCATCTTCATACCAAGGACGGCCCAACATTTCAGAACCACGAATATGCGCAATCGCGTACACAAAACCGCGGTCGAGTAAGCTTAAACGGGTTGATGAAAAGCTTGGATCAATGATAGCGCCGTATGATCCATAACCATATTGATATAACGGGTTAGTGCCATCTTTTTTAAAGCAATCTTTACGATAAACTAGTGATACCGGAACGGATTTACCATCACGAGCAGGTACCATAATACGTTCAGAACGGTAATTATTCGCGTCAAAATCACCGAGGATTTGTGCTTGCTTTAACACCACATTGCTACCATCACTAAGATTGAAATCATAGTGAGTGCCTGGCGTGGTCATGCTTGAGTAATACAGACGTAATTTGTCTGAATCAATCTCTTTATTACCGTAAAGGTAAAGTGTGAATGCTTCATCGTTGAAATGTAATTGTTGCTGCTGTTGAGTGTGAAGATCACGCACTGTAATGCGAGTTAAACCATTTTCACGCTGCTGATACACTAGATAATCATTAAAGATCTCGTAATCTTCCAGCATTGCGCCTTCTTGTGCAGGGATCACGTCTTGCCAATGATCTTTATTGCCGATATCAGTTGTGGCTACTTTCATTAAGCGAAAGTTAACCGCTTTATAGTTAGTGTGAATATAGAACCAGTCATCAAGCTTGGAAATGCTGTATTCCAGCCCAACTTCACGATCTAAGAACGATATAGCTTGCGCATTAGTATCGTTAGCATCAATAAAAGAGACAGCACTGGTTTCTGTGCTTGAATGCCAGATATAAATTAATGAATTATCTTTACTTTTACCAATTGAGGTATAAAAAGTTTGATCGCTTTCTTCAAAAATTAATTGATCATCAGCTTGTGGTGTACCTAAGCGGTGACGATAAACCTGATAACCTAATAAGGTTTGTGGGTCTTTGTGAATATAGTAAAACGCTTGATTATCATTCTGCCAAGCAACAGAGCCGCTGGTTCCCGTAATTTCATCAGCAAGATATTGGCCTGTGGTGAGATCTTTAATCTTAATGGTGTAAATACGACGGCTTACCGTGTCTTCACCATAAGCTAATAAGTTTTCGTTAAGGCTAATACTGACACTGGAAACATCGTAGTAATCATGCTCAGATGCGAGTTGGTTTAGATCGAGCAAGATTTGTTTATCTGTACCTGCAAAATCGGTAGCACGTACTGAAATTGGGTATTCATTATCACCGGAGACTTCACTTGAATAGTAATAACTGCCTTGCTTGACTGGGACGGTATTATCATCTTTAACAATACGTCCTTTTAACTCATCAAATAATGTTTGCTGTAATGCTGTGGTGTGTGCCATGACTGCATCTGTGTAACTATTTTCAGCATTAAGATGAGCAATGATCTCAGGATCTGTGCGGTTGTCATCTCGCATCCAATAGTAATCATCAATACGGGTATCATTATGGATGCTCATCTCATGAGGGATTTTCTTAGCAATAGGCGCCGCCACTGTTTGAATATTGCTCTTATCATGAGATGTCGCTGATGTTGTGTCGTTCAAAGTGATGTCCTTTTGTGGCAACTAGGTGAGAATAAATCACTTCGTAAAGCCAATAGATACAGCAATATTATTTGCTTTGATAGTCATAATCTTGGGGCTATTGGTGGCTTTTTCAATCCTTCATTTTACAAAATAGAATGACTGATAATGACATGAATTGACGGTAATTAATGATAGTAGACAATAGAACGGTAATTGATGTTTTCATTATTGAGTTATCTCTATGAAGTTATTGGTTTTTATATAATTTATAAAAAATAGTCCGATTTCGATTCTTAACTGATAAGAATGAATAAAAACGGTAGATTTAATGTGAGATTAATCACAAAAAAGATGAAGTAACTATTTATGATGAAATAAGATTATGAGCAAATAAATTGTTATTAAATGAAAAAGAGACGTGTTATTGCAGTAGGTGTACTGATTATTGCTGGGCTGATTGGTGTAAGAGATCTGTATATGACATTAGAGCCTCAACATGTGGTTAACGTTAATGGTAAAACACTGCATTTAGGTCAGGTATATTCTCAACATTTATTATCGACGGTTGTTATCACGAGTAATGAAGAAACACTGCTAACGGTAACCGCACCGATTACAACGTTCGTTAAACAACTTATAACTGAACTCAATAATGATGTGAATGAGGCAAATAAAACGCTTTCGGCAGGTGAAAAAATGCAGTTATCAACAGCGTATTTCGATACCAATATTACTTTTCATTTATCAACTGTAGTGACTTATAACACTCAACATTATGCATCAATCTCGATGCCGTTAGCGGCGATAACCGTCAATTATACCGCCAATGATGTGGTGCAATTTAATGATATTATTGAGTTGGTGCAACGTTATCAAAAGAGTACTCAGAATATATTCAATAATAATTATGATTTTATAAACTAGAGAGTTACAAGCAATTATTATAGGAATCAAATACTGTTATTAAATTAATTACCAGTAAAATTGTGATGATCGTTTGATTCTGAAATTTTATGATTGTTTGTTTTTAAAGACGATAGATACTTTCATTTACTTTTGATTTTAATTTAAAGAAAATATATGAAAGTTACTAGACGTTCATTTATCCATTATGCAGCTTCAATGTCTGTGTCTGCCGCAACATTAATTAGCATGGGAGTGGTGGGGCAACCGATAGCGCCTAAAAAGAATAATGTGTTGTTTATTGCCATTGACGATCTTAATGATTGGATTGGTGCTTTAGGTGCGCATCCACAAGCAAAAACGCCTAATATTGATTGTTTGTTTCATCGTTCAACTGCGTTTACCAATGCTCATTGCCAAGTGCCAGTGTGCGGACCTTCGCGTACCGCTTTATTAACGGGAATGAGCCCAACGACAACAGGGCTATACACCAATAAAGAGCTAGGTATCAAACCGTTTTCACCTGTTGCTGAGTCTGTTTTAGGAAGTTCTCCCGTCTTACCACAGCACTTTAAAAGTAACGGCTATTACACCATGGCATCAGGAAAAATATCTCATCATGGTACTGCGGATTTTCGTCATGCAGAGCAGTGGCATGAAGAAGTGCCACTCTATGTTATCGGCCCTCGTGATGCGCATATTTTTGCCAATGGTTACGGCTATGGTTCATACGGCAAAGATGATCATAAATATTATCCATTTCCTGTTGGTGGGGGACAAATCATTCAATCTAAACACTACGGTCCAGGTACACCGGGTATGTCTTTGTGCAGTGGTGCGTTAGAACGACGGGATATTCCTAATGGCGGTGTTATGCCAGATGAATATTTTGCTGATTGGACGGTTGAACGGCTTAAGAAAACCTATGATAAGCCGTTTTTTATGGCGTGTGGCTTTATTCGTCCACATGTACCTTACACTGCCCCAAAAGAGTATTTTGATTTATTCCCACTTGATGATGTGATTGTGCCTGACACAATAAGCAAAGAAATGGCAGATGTTCCATTATATGGTAAAGCGTTAGCATTGGGGATCATTCCAAATGGTGATGCGGCAGCGGTTGAAAAAACCAAGATGCGTAAAGAGTTAGTCCAAGCTTATCTCGCCTGTATTGCCTTTGTTGATGCGCAAGTGGGAAAGTTGCTTGATACTCTAGAAGCTAGCCCACATGCAAATAACACCACCGTCATCTTTTGGGGCGATCACGGCCAGAACTTTGGTGAGCACATGAATTATCGCAAGCAAACCTTATGGGGAGAATCAACGCGAGTGCCGCTATTAATCAGCGAAGCAGGGCAGAAGCAAGGTAAAATATGTCGCCAAGCGGTAAGTTTGCTTGATGTTTATCCAACTTTGGTTGAGATGTGTGGTTTACCGAGAGTTGCCACTAATGAAGGTATTTCACTGGTGCCATTACTTAGAAACCCAAACTTTGATCGTAAAATTCCTGTCGTTACCACTTATGGTTATCAATGCCATGCGATTCGTGATCAGCGTTATACCTATATTCGTTATCGTGATGGCGGTGAAGAACTTTATGATCGTAGCGTTGATGCTGACGAACATCATAATTTAGCCGCGGAGAAGCAATATCAAGCTATTAAAACCAAGATGGCGCAGTGGTTACCCAAAAATGAAGTATTACCGTTTGGAATGAAAGACTTTGATAATGAGGGCGGTGATTTTATTACCAAGATCCTCGCTAAATTTGAAAACAACGGTATTCCAGCATACTTGCAGTAATTCCAAATTATGAAAAGCCACAGTGTTGTTGACGCGGTGGCCTTTTTATTTTGGGACAGCCATAACTTTTTGGGTTCTTTCGAGTTTTTCAAGTTTTTTCAGGACAGCCATAACCTTGCATATTAACTATGAGCTACTACAGTTAAGCTTCAAGTTGCTTATGGTGAAACGAATGACAATCTCAAGACGAAAATTGATAGAACCTCAAATAACGCCCTTTTATCATGTAATTAATCGCTGTGTTCGTCGTGCTTATTTGTGCGGAGAAGATCCGTATAATGGCAAAAACTATCACCATCGTCGTGGTTGGATAGTAAATAAAATCAAACAATTAGCCTCTGTGTTTTGTATTGATGTTTGTGCTTATGCGGTGATGAGTAACCATTATCATTTAGTGCTTAAAATAGATACCGAACAACAGCAAAAGTTAACGCCAGAAGCGGTGATATCACGTTGGTTACAGTTATTTAATGGTCATCCTATCGCGGTCGGTTTTTTAAAAGAGGGTCAAATTGGCTCGGATAAACAACAAGTATTATCAGATTTAGTGGCTGAATGGCAACAACGATTAGGCAGTATTAGCTGGTTTATGCGCTGTCTTAATGAAGAAATTGCACGAAAAGCCAATAAAGAAGATCAATGTAAAGGCGCGTTTTGGGAGGGGCGGTTTAAGTCTCAGGCATTATTGGATGAGCAAGCGTTATTATCTTGCATGATGTACGTTGATCTAAATCCAATTAGGGCTGGTATTACACCTTCACTAGAGCAGTCAGATTTCACTTCAATTCAACAGCGCATTCGTGAATACCATCATGCTAAAGCTTCCAGTTCAAAGAAAACGCCATCAAGTACTAATCATTTTACACTATTACCTTTTGTTGGTGCTGAACATCAGGCAAAAAAAGCGGGGATAAACTTTGCTTTTGCTGATTACCTTGAGCTTATTGATTGGACTGGTCGGTGTATTCGAAGTGATAAAAAAGGCTTTATTGCACCTAATCAACCTAAGATTTTACAGCAAATGGGAATAACACCAGATGCTTGGCTTGAACACAGTGAACAATTTATGGAGCATTATGCCAATGTAAGCGGGAAATGGTCTCGAATGTGTGCATTCAAACAACATGTTGGTGGGCATTGGTGCAAAGGAAAGTTTGCGAGTCACCAGTTACATCCGAGTTAAATACTCATTTCTAATTAAATAAAAATACTGCAATGACCTAAAGATTGTAGACGTTGTTGATCCTGAAATATGTGAATAGAGCAAATTTAACGAAGAGTCATAAGTAATAAGCTGTAAATTTTAGAATTGAGAATTTATTGCTGGTGGAATAGTTTGTTTTTGAGGGTTCTATTTAAGAATAAAAAGATTTGGCTGTCCAGAGATACTAGAATAATATTTTAAGTCCTAAGCTAAATCCAAAAACGGGGAAAATGTATCCTGGTTTTAATTGTGTAAGCTTTAAATAAAATAAAGACAGCCCCAAATTATCAGGCTGTCTAATATCGTTTAGTCTAATATCGTTTAAGGCCAAACTATACCGTTACCGCTTATAATCCCTGAACATATTGGGCATTGGTTGATATAGGCACTAAATTATCCAGTTCAGCTTTAGCCTGATCATTACCAGCAAGTAGTGCTTCAAAGTGTTTGATTAGTTCTACTTTGTCTTGTTCTTGCTTAGAACCTGCACCGATATTGGTTAAATCAATAAAGAACTCGTCAAATAAATGCGAGAAATCACTTACAGCATCAAAGTTTAAGAATTGCTCATGGTTGTAAATGCTTGGGTAGCCACCTTTTTGTTTATCAACCGCAAACGAAATACCTTTTATATTAGTAATGGTGGTCGCTTTTTCGCATTTCAGCATACAGCCAGCTTCAATGGCTGGTTTCTTACAACCAACGGTTTGTTGGAAGAAACATTGACGGCTGGTCATCATCAGGATTGGATGATAAATGCTGTAACAGAGCTTAAAGTTTTCTGGACGGGTAATATTTCTGATTTGACCACGGTTGATCTCGTTAGAAATAAAGGCACCAGCACAGTTTAATTCTTCTTTTAACGTAAGAAGAGCGTGTGAGTTGGTGGTATTTAAGAACGGTCCTGCGACCCACTCGATACCCATTTCATAAGCTTTATAAGCAATACCAGTATTGTTAGTTACGATACGCTTTGGTTTCACTTGCTCAAGGATTTTGACTGATTCTAAGTAATCTTTACCAATTAATACCGCTGGGAACCAAGGAATCAAACGAGGGTTTTCTTGTAATAACGTGATGTGCTTAAGACAGTTCTTTTTCAAGCTTTCAGGGAGTTTGAAGTAGATATCAGCATCTGTTACATCAGTAAGGTGTAAATCTTTTTCATTGGCAATTAATAATGATAGTTTAGGTGTTGATGATACTTTATCGTGTTTAGGTAAAGCGGGTACATCAACATGCTTAATTACCTCACGAGAGCCATTTAATAAGAATGCTGCTTGGTTTTTTAGATCCGTAATTTCTTTAAACGGCACCGTTAAGTTAGCATCAAAGTTGTCAAAGTTCATTGGCGCGAGATCAAACGTTGCATTATTAAAACTACGGAAGCGTTTATCTAGCGTTTCTGGTGTGATGGCAATTTCATCAGCTGTGCGTAATAACGAATCAGTTTTTACTTCAAATGAAGTGTTACCCGCCATGATATTAAGTGTTAGCGGTGTGTTTTCTTTGGCAGTAAAAGCCAATGTTAGAGCAACTTTATCAATGCTTAGATCTTTAATCTTATCGGCTAGTTCAGCACCTAATGCATTTTTTTCATTATAAAGATCTTGTTTTACATCATGTATTTGAACAACAGAAATGGCATTGTTTTTTTCAACCGCGTAATTAACACTATTATCACGCGGATTATCAGTAAACATTTTTTTGTTTAGATTGCCCTGTAAAAATGAGTTAGTGAAGCTACGGTTAAAGACTTTATGTAAGTTGCTGTCGTCAGCTAATAACTTACCTGATTCAATAAAGTTATTGATCTGTTTGCGCCATGTATCAACCACAGTGTAAACATAGTGAGCGCCTTTAATACGGCCTTCGACTTTTAACGAATCAACCCCAGCGTCTACCAATTCAGGTAAATCAAAGTAGGCTGAATTATCTTTTAAGTTTAAAGGAAAGCGATGACCTTCAGCGGTAACTTCATATTCGTCGCGGCAAGCTTGGCTACAACGACCACGGTTACCTGAGTTACCGACACTGACTGAACTTGAGTAACATTGGCCAGAGAAAGCGATACATAATGCGCCATGGACAAAGACTTCGGTTAATACATCATGATCATGGGCGACGGTTGTTAATGCTTTAATCTCACCAAGGTTGAGCTCACGCGATAGGTTAACGCGTGTAGCGCCGATTTTGTGTAAGAATAAAATTTGACCTTCATTGTGGGTTGTTAACTGAGTAGATGCATGGATATGTAATGATGGGAAATGCTTTTTAACAATGTTGAAGATACCCAAATCTTGTACGATGATGCCATCAATGCCACTGTTAACCAGTTTATTTAGCAACCGTACTAAGCTAACAACCTCGTGTTCTAATATCACGACATTGAGCGTTAAGAAGACTTCACAATTGTGCTCATGTGCCAGTCGTAATACACCATTTAGCTCATCATATGAAAGATTGGAAGCGCGGTTACGGGCATTGAACATATCTAAACCACAGTAGACGGCATTTGCACCAGCAACAATCGCCGCTTTAATTGCTTCTACGTCACCGCCCGGTGCCAATAATTCTATTTTTCTACTCATGCGAAATAACCCACTCAATGCTTTTTTTGTGATTTTTGAGGGGGGCATTCTATCTGCATCTGTGGGTTAATGCTATAAATTAAGGTTTTGTTGATGTAAGTCAATAAGGTGGATGCTAAGATATGCGTAAGTAATTGGTGTGATGCCTAAAAACATCATATGATCCTCGGTTACTTTACCTGATTCATATTTCAAAATATGTTCTATAGTATTAATCAATATTATTTAAGTAACCGAAAATTTAAATGGTTATTATTGTGATTAGAGTTTCATATTTTTAAACTTGTTATATAGATAAAATAATAATAAATTTAGTGTTTGGTAATTATCATTGTATTGTTACGCTGTGTTTATATTTTTTATTATGAAATCTTTTAATAAATTCAGTCTTATCGTTGTACGTAATGATGGTTTGTATAGCATATATAAGTCAATTTTAGGTAATGAATAATCACATAATATCTCTATTAGCGTTTTTTCTTTTATATAACTTTCTACTTGATAGCGTGGCTGTATAGTAACCCCTATACCTTCTAAAGCAGCCATTAGCATTGCTTGATCACTATTAATCATAAGTTGAGAATTTAGTCGGGGAGTTAGCTTTTTCTTCTCTTTAATAAAATGCCAACGATATAACTTATAGAGGGAATTTGGTATTAAACAATTATGCTTCTCTAAGTCATAAGGATTTTGTGGGATTTCATTCTTATTAAGGTAGAATGGAGATGCACATACTAGCATTTCAAAACTACATATCTTATTGCTTATCATAAAGTCATAATCATCTTCACGATCATGAAAAATAATATCATAATTATCAATTTTTCTATCTGGATTCTCATTACTTAATGTTAAGTCAATTTCTAATTTTGGATATTTTAAGCAAAAATTTGCTAATAATGATGATAATTTATTTATTCCAAAATTGACACTGGAATGTATTTTTAATTTTCCACATGGTTCATTTGATTGAAGGTAAATGTCCTCTTGAGCTTTTTTAAGTTGATTAAGTATAATTAAACAATGTTGATAAAAACTTTCTCCCTCATAAGTTAATGATTGAAATCGAGTAGTTTTTATTAATAATTTAACGCCTAAATATTTTTCTAACCCTCGAATATGTTTACCCACCATTGGGGCACTAATTCCAAACTCTTCAGAAACAGCAACGAAAGATCCTAAATCAACAGATCTAACAAATATTTCCATACTAATAAATTTGTCCATGTAACCTCTCAATGTTAATTGTTCATAGTATCATGAATATTATGTTTTATTAAAAACTTATGGTTTTGATTGAAAAAACTTTTTGATTATTGTCTAAGCGGTAAATTAATATAAAATTATCAACTTCAATCAATAATGATATTAAATTATTTAGAGGTGAAATGTTATTTGATATAACATCGAAAGAAGTGTCTATTGATGGTATTTATATACCAACCATATTAATAGTTATGTTGATTTCAATAATGATGACTTCAGGTACTGTGCTAATACTGAATAAGTTAAAATGGTACAGATATATAGTTTGTCCTCCTTTAGTTGAGTTATCGATTGCTATTGTTTATGTAATAATTATTGGTTTTTTTATTATTCCAATTTGAATAATTAATAAATGAGAAGAGATATTGAAAAAAATAACAACTACAATATTTATAATTTTAATAGCATTGTTTTTAATAGCGTTAAAGTACCATTATTACATTAATAATCCATGGACTAGAGATGCTATTGTTAGATCAAATATTATTGAAATAACACCTAAAGTAACTGGAGAGATAATAGCTTTATATGTAAATAATAATACTGAAGTTAAGAAGGGGGATCTTCTTTTTAAGATAGATCCACGAATTTTTGAAGTGGAGTTAGATAAAAATAAAGCTAATTTATATAAAGAAGAGATAAATTTAAAAAGAGAAAAAGATATATATGTTCGCGGGTTGAAATTATATAATCGTCTTCCTAATTCTATATCTAAAATAGAGTTATACCAACAAAAAAACGCAGTAAAATTAGCTCAAGCTAAAGTTAAAATGGCGACATCATTGCTTAATGAAAGTAAGCTAGAGTTAAGCTTTACCAAAGTGATAGCACCAACGGATGGTTATATTACCAATATAAATATTAATGTAGGGAGTCAAGTGGTTTCAAATCAGCCTGTATTTCCTTTAATTGATATAAACAGCTTTTGGATCGAGGGTTTTTTTAAAGAGACGAATATTAAAAATATAAGTATTGGAGATAAAACTACTGTTACATTAATGGCATACGATAATAAGCCTTTAATTGGTTATGTTGAAAGTATTGGTTATGGTATCGCCTACAAAAATGGAAGTACAGGGACCGCATTATTACCTAATGTATCACCAACATTCCAATGGATTCGTTTAGCTCAGAGAATTCCTGTGAGAGTGAGATTAAATATAATCCCTAAAGATGTTAAATTTATAATAGGAGCATCTGCATCTGTTACTATTCATAATGAAAACTCGCCAATAAGTTTTTTAACTTTATTTAAGGAGTTATTATGCATATAAATAGGCGCTTTCATTTGCCTATTAAAACGGCAACAACATTAACTTTAGTTATTGTATTTTCACTCTATCTTGGTTGGGATAAATCATATTGGGCGGCATTTCCTGTTATTATGCTGGCGATAACTGAAACAAGAGGGCATTCATTAAAAAAAGGGCGTCATCGTATAATTGGAACTGTAATAGGATCTATTGTTGCATTTATATTAATATCTCTTTTTTCACAGAAACCTTTTTTATTTTTTATTTTTTATAGCTGTTTAGTATTTATTTGTGTATATAATCAATCAAATGCAGATAATGGTTATATTTGGTTAATGGGGCTAGTTGTTGCTAGTATTATTATTGTTATAGGCGACTTTTCGCCAGAAAGAACTTTTAATATTGCTATGTTAAGGATTCAGGAGACAATTCTCGGTGTTTTTTGTTTCAGTCTTGTGTTTGGTATTTTGTGGCCAAATTCAAGTAGTAAAGCTTTATTTAGTTTAATAATTAATAATTATAAGCATGATAATAAACGAATTGAATACCTTGTTAATAAATTATTTACTACAGATGAATTTAAAAAAAACATTATTTTAAGTGAATATGTAACATCTTTAGCACGATTAGATGATTTATTAAAATCGGCTAAAGTTGATAGTTACCGTGTAAATGCTAATTGTAAATCTTGGGATGTTTTTTATAGGCAGCAAGAAGAGTGGGTTATATTATGCGGACAGTTATCTGAAATTATCTTGTTGTTAAAATGCCCTATAAATAAAATGCAAAAAGATATAATAATAAAAGTATTGTTAAATATTAGAAAGAGAAATGAAGTAACAATAAATGAATTGATTTATTACGATTATAATTCTTTTGTTAAAGCAGACAGAACGTTTTTTTTGAAACCGTTATTAATCGATATTAAAAACTTAGAGATAAAAGGAAATGATAGAATTACTTCATTTCTATATGTTTTGCAAAAAATAGAAATATTAAACTATGAACAACAAAAAACTATTTTTAATATATTAAATGGAAATAATATAATAAATGAGAACTGTAATAATGTTCAAGGGACTAAGAAAATAAAAATTAATCCAACGCAATTGATCAATGCTTTTAAGGTTTGTATTATTTATTGGATCTGTGTTCTATTATATGTTTTTATTCCTATTTCAGATGGAATGATAATGATTTTTATTGGTACTTTGTTTGGTAGCGTTACGGTATCAATGCCCTGTGTAAATCCGATATCATTATTGTTTTATATAATAATTTGGTCTGTTTTTGCGTTAATTCAATATATTTTCTTACTTCCTTTTTTTACGGAAATATGGCAAATAATTCTATTTTATTTTATTAATACATTTATAATTTGGTATGTTTTTGATCAAAATAAACATATATTGCATAGGTTATTTGGTCTTGTTGGTCTAATTTTAACAACAAAAAACATAATATCATTAACACCTGTTTATGATATAAAATCTATATTACTAACATTGGTTTTTATTAGCATTAGCTTTTTTGTAATATTCTTTGTTAATTATAGTGTTTATTCTTCCCAACCAGAGAGTGTATTACTTCGTCAGTTAAATCAATTTAAAAAGGATTTAGCAATAGAGATTAGATGTATTTTAATAAACGATAAAGAACCATTTTATTTTTTTCAGTCACCTGTAAAATCAATATTATTAGCAGAGGTTGCATCAAAAAATATAGATTGGAAATATTATGAATATATAAACTCAGAAATAATGGATGATATCATAGATGAATATTATAGTGTGTATTTGCATCATAAAATATTTTCTAATTATTACCATAATATTCATGATATTGATAATGTTAAAATTAAAGAAATGGTTTTTAATATACTGAATAATGTAATTATTATTATAAATAAAACTGAGAGGGAGGATGTAATAACAAAGTCTATAATTGAAATAAATAACTTTCAAAATGAACTGAAAATATTTATTGGAGATCTTAATGTTAAACATGATAATTTGAATAACAAACAATATTACTTAATAACATCGTTATTTATTTTCACACAATCAATGGGTAAGATCATTGATAGAATAAATTCAGATATTTTATATGAATTAAAATCTCCTCCTTTTATAGTTTGAGGCATCTTAAGGATAGGGTGGTTATTTAGTTGAATAAATATTAATTTAAACGTTATATTTTTTAATCATCATATAGAAATTGTTCAATCTAATGGTTATAGGGAAAACTTTATGAATACTTATATTAAATCAATTATACTACTTACAGTTATTTCAATATCTTATGCTGTTTTTGCTAGTGATGGTAATTTCACTGGTAATGTGAATTTTGAAAGAAACAATGCATATCCATTACAAATTAAAAACCAAGATAACGTGGTAAATAAAGAAAAATTAGAAAGTAAAGAAAAAGTTGAGACCAAAGAAAAAGTAGAAAGTATAAAGTATAGAAAAATAAGATAAGTTATAACTTTTGGGACATGTTATATTTTAAGTTTTTGGTTGGTAATTATTTAATTGTAATAACTAATCAAAAACTTTCATTTTAAATGGTATTGCAAAGAATATGTACTATCTTAAATATGATAACTTTTGAATTATGACAGATTCGATATTGTTGAAATAACCTTAGGCTATTTCAACAATTAATATGAGTGGTTGATTGTTTTATATGTTAATCAATAACGATTAAACAATTAGGTAACTCATTTTTTTCTTCTGTGTACGGTAAGGCGTTAGTCAATAATTTACCAGATTGCTGTAAACACTGAATAAAGCCTTCAAACGTTTTTCCTGCTTTAACATCTTTGGTGAAATCTCTGATTAGACTTTGCCATGCCTCATCACTGATACATTCACTAATACCGTAATCTGTCAGAATTTCAACATAATGCTCGGCTTCGCAAACAAAGATCATCACCCCTAAATGCTGTTTAGTACGATGAACACCATTGGCTAAAAATTGCTCACGAGCCACAAGACTTGCACGACGATGTTTAACTACTTTTGGTAATAAAAGGTACTTAATGGCTGGAATACGAAAGATCAATGTTAGAACAATAAAGGTGGCTAATTGCACTAATAAAATATCTGTCAGCTCTAACCATAATGGAGTAATGATTAATAGTGCGGGGACAAATAGCGCAATAATAGCTGCCCATAAAGTTGGAACAAAGTAATAGTCATCCGCTTTTGTTGCCATTACGGTAATTAATTCGGCATCTGTGGTTTTTTCCATATCACTGATGGTTTGGCTAATTGTTTGTAGTTGTTCATTTGTAAATAATTTCATTACCATCCTCCTGATGCACCGCCGCCGCCAAAGCCACCGCCGCCACCACTAAAACCACCACCGCTACCGCCACTACTTCCTCCGAAACCACCGCCAAAGCCACTAGAGCCGCCACGGTGTGATCCAAAACCACCACTGGTGAAGACATCACCATCGCGGCCGTAATAGGTTGAACGGTTGCGACGACGACGGCTAAAGGCAATAATTTGAATGATAACGACAAATAAAATAAACAAATAGAAATCGTAGGGTGGTTTATCTTCTGTCACAACAGGTTTGTATTCACCATGGATAGCAGCAATGATAGCTGTTACGCCATTATCGATCCCTGTTGCAAACTTACCGGCTTTAAAAGCGGGCTTAATGTCATTATTTATAATATTAATTGCAATCGCATCAGGTAACGCACCTTCTAAGCCATAACCGACTTCAATGCGCATCTTTTTGTCGTTTTTAGCGATAATTAATAATACGCCATTGTCATGTTGTTTCTGTCCAATTCCCCAAGTACGACCGAGTTGATAGCCATAATCGGCGATCGGGATACCATTGGTTGAAGGTATTGTCACAACGACAACTTGATTAGATGATGATTTTTCTTCTGCTGCAAGTATTTGTTCTAGTTGTTGAGTTTGAGCTTGATTAAGCATATGAGCGTCGTCGACCACTCTCCCTGTTAATTCAGGGAAAGTGATTGCAGCCAATGCATTTTGGCTGATGAACAACAAAAGCCCACAGATAAGTAGGACTTTTTTCATTTAGAATTCAACCTTAGGCGCAACATCAGCGTTAGGTGTTGTTGCTGTAAAGTTAGGTTTGATTTTTAGATCGCTATACATTGCCCAGTGCCATAAACGACCAGGGAAGGTACGAATTTCAGTATTAAAGGCTTTTACTGAGTTAATGTAATCTCGGCGTGCAACAGCAATACGGTTCTCTGTGCCTTCTAGCTGGGCTTGAAGCGCAATAAATTGTTGATTCGCTTTCAGATCAGGGTAGCGTTCTGATACAACCATCAATCGAGATAACGCACTGCTGAGTTGGCCTTGAGCAGCTTCAAATTTCTTAAAGGCTTCTGGATTATTTAATGTTTCAGGTGTGACTTGCATTGATGATACTTTTGAGCGCGCTTCTGTTACTGCGGTTAATGTATCTTTTTCGTGGGCAGCATAACCTTTAACGGTTGAAACTAAATTGGGAATAAGATCAGCGCGACGCTGGTAGTTATTTTGTACTTGTGCCCAGTCAGCATTGACTTGTTCATCAAGAGTGGGGATGGTGTTAATACCACACCCTGTTAGTTGAGTAAGCAGTAATGCGATAAATAAATATTTAATTGATTTGAGATACTTCACCATAAGATTCCTTCTTTTATGCTTTTAAGTGATAATTATCACTCAAGTAAAGCATACATTGCATCATTATTGGTAAATGTTCATCGATTATTGTGACTAATTGATGGCAAATCGACCTTTTTTTATACAATATTTGTTGGCATAGAATAAGGCAATGAAATTTTAAATGTTCTATGGGAATGTAGTGTTTATAAACAATAACCCATGCTAATCACTAACCTAGCATGGGTATTGTGGTGAATTGAAGCTTAATGGTTAATCGTGAATAAGACGTACAATTAACGCCCCTGCGTCACGTAAAGCATCTGTATTGTGACTTAATACAATACCATCACGAGGAGCGATATAACGTGTAAGTTCATTACCAAACAGGTCGTATTGTGTTGCGATAATATCGCCTTTGCTTACAGTTGCTAGCATCTCAACATTTGCAAGTGTTAGCCCACCGATATCAGCGCGAATAGATGTCACGTTATCTGCTTCTATCGCGCAAGGCGTCAAGGTTGCTGTTGTTAAATGGTGTTGGTTTTTAATAATTTTCATAACCCCCATAGCTGCACGATTAATTAACGTTGGCTGAGTAATCTTGCCACTACCTACTTCAATGGTGATCGCGCTAACGCCATGCTGATTCCAAACGGTTTCTAATACTCCCTGATCGCCAGGATCATTTAAGATCGCATCAGGCGTTATTAACCTTGCCATCGCCAGTGCTGATTCAATTCGAAAATCAGCAAATACATATAATGGGTAACAGGTTCCCGTAGTTTGAGTATGAAGATCTATCGCAATATCGGCATTGGGTAATAATAAATGTTGCCATAGTTGAGCAAGGTAACGTTCAGCGGCATTACCTTGATTATTACCGGGAAAATAGCGATTAAGATTCACGGTAGATAAATCTTGATCCGCACCATGAAAATCACGATGGTGGTGAATAATACCCGATAGATTAATCGCTGGAACAATAATCACGCAGCCACAAATATCAGTCTGTTGTAGCTGACGCGCCAGTTGTTGCGCGGTTAAAATGCCATTGAGTTCATCACCATGAATGCCTGCGGTGATCATTATTTTCTTGCCCGCTTGCTGGCCTTTAAATACCCACACGGGTAAATGTTGATCTTGATTTAAGGCGTTAGTCGCAACGTTGAACCAAAACTGATGCTGACCAATAGCGAGATCGTCCACATTTAATGCTGAAATCACCGCAACATTATTAATCATATCACCCGTTAGTTGGGTTGTGAGCGTTGTTGTCATGTGATTAATTAAATCCTGCTAGGTGAGCACAAATTACCGTCACACTTGAAGTGACGAACAATAACAGCATAAAGCGCCAGCTAAAACGGATCCAATCACCCCAATCAATACGACATACTCCCAATGTTCCCATTAAGGACGCTGATGTTGGTACCACTATATTGGTAAAGCCATCACCTAATTGGAACGCCAGCACTGTTACTTGACGAGAAACGCCAGCAATGTCGCCCAAAGGTGCGAGTAATGGCATGGTGAGTGCTGCTTGCCCTGATCCTGATGTCACAAAGAAATTAAATACAGATTGGAAGAGGTACATGATCCAAACTGCCGCTACATCAGGAATGCCACTGATTGCGCCGCCAGCACTGTTTAAAATGCTATTAAGTACGCTGGGCTCATTAGCTGAGCCATCACCTAGAATTAATAATACGCCTTTGGCACAACCAACAAGTAGAGCAGGAGCAAGCATGACGCCAGCGCCTTCTTTAAATGAGGTCGCAATGTCATTTAAGGTCATATTATTAAGTTTAAAGATAATACCAATAATACCGGCAATAAAGCCCATAGTGAAAAATTGCGATGCAATCTCAGGAATATACCATGCGTGCGCAACAACCCCCCAAACAACCCAACCTGTTGTGATTGCAACGGTAATGATCACTAAGGTATAACCGATATTCCACTGTGATTGTTTAACCTCTGCTGTTTTATCACGTAAAAATTGATCGGTTTTAAAACTGTAAGATAATTCTGGATTGCGTTTGATTCTCGCGGCATAACGCATGGTAAAGATAACACCCATTAAAGTGAAACCTACCCATAGTGGAATACGAACCGTCATCCCTGAAAGTACAGGGATGCCGGCAATGCCTTGTGCAATAGCAACCGAGAAAGGGTTCATCCATGATGATGCAAAACCAACTTGGGTTGCAACATAAGTCACCATGACCGTTGTAATACCATCATAACCAAGTCGTAACATGAGTGGTGCAATAATAATTGCAAAGGCAATAGCTTCTTCACCCATACCAAAGACAGCACCACCCAATGAAAATAAGACAAAGAGAACGGGAATGAATAGAAAGTCATTGCCTTTTGTTTTATGAATGAGTGCTAAAATACCTGCATCAATGGCACCAGTACGCATGACAACACCAAAAGCGCCACCAATAACCAGCATGAACATAATCACGCCAACAGCGGATCCCCATTTGTCACCAGAAACTAAGCCTTCGAACATAAAGTTCATTAAGCCAATACCGCCGCCGGCACTAAAAAATCCAACTGTGTTATAGATTTTTTCACCATTAGCATCAATAGCATATTTAAAAGATGCGGGATCAATAACAGTACGTGTTTTTTCTACACCATCAGCAATAAAACTCACTGCATGTTGAGTAAAACTGCCTGCCGGAATGAGATAAGTGAGAATAGTTGCTAATACGCCAACGATAAAAATAATGATTAATGTATCTGGTATTTGCCAGGATTTCTTAGTATCAGCTGTTTTAGAATGATCTATTGAATTGTGCAAAATATAATTCGCTATAATTTGATAAAGTATGCATAAAATATCAATTATTATTCGAATCTTATCAATTTAATATTTTTATAGTTACGATAAAAAATATTACTCAATATATAGCATGATGGGATATTTATTGGTAACAAGAATAATACAAGGTTTTAATAAAGAGTGTTTTATAAAAACATATCTATTACTTGGTTTTTTATTATATACACCCTGTTTTTTTCATTCTATTTAACTAGAAACGGCAAATTTAATTTTGTAATCTCGGTGAAATATCACGATTATTCATGAAAGTTACAGCCAGATAATCGCGTAGTTGTTAATTAAAGGCGATATAAACAACAGGATATCCCTGTTATGGTTTTTTGTAGCGAGTGTAGAGCTATTGATTTTGCTTTTAAAGGTGAAGTAAGAATGAAAAAAATATTAATTAGTGGGTTTGAACCTTTTGGTGGTGAAATAATTAATCCGGCATTAGAAGCGGTAAAATTATTAGATGGGGTCGTTCTTAACAACGGCAAAATTGTTGTTTGCCAAGTGCCAGTTACTCGTTTTAAAGCAACCGCAGCTGTGATTGAGGCGATTAAACACCATCAGCCAGATTATGTAATTACTGTGGGGCAAGCTGGTGGGCGAGCTGCAATTACGCCAGAGCGTATTGCGATTAATATTGATGATTTTCGAATTGTTGATAACGAAGGAAATCAACCAATTGATCAACCGATAGTTGTTGGTGGGCCTGATGCTTATTTTTCTACATTACCGATTAAAGCTATCACTCAAGCCCTTCAGCAACAAGGGATACCATGTCAGGTATCAAATACAGCCGGCACTTTTGTGTGTAATCATTTATTTTATGGTGTTCAGCATTATCTACGTTATACCCAGATTGGTCATGGCTTTATTCATATCCCTTTGTTGCCACAGCAAGCAATGTTTAGGGATCTGCCAAGTATGTCATTAGATCTGATCGTTACAGGGTTAAAAATAGCCGCACAAGCGGTAATTGATAATACTTCTGATGTACCATTAAGCGGCGGCACTATTTGTTAATAGATTAGTTATAATGGCGCTGTTTCCTCAATAACATCAGGATATCGTTTCTGAATCAGTGTGATTTTGTCGAGTGAATATAAAATGGCGTCAATACAAAGGGGATCAAATAACGTTCCTGAGCCATTAATTAAATACAGTTCGACATCATCTATTGACCACGGCTGTTTATAAGGGCGGTGGCTTAATAGAGCATCAATAACATCAGCTACCGTAACAATGCGGGCTTCTAATGGAATGTCAGTACCTTTTAATTTATCTGGATAACCATTACCGTCGTAGCGTTCATGGTGGTGACGAATAATATTAAGGATGATATCAAGTTCTTGGTTATTATCGTATTTAAAAGTAGTTAATATATTTGATAGAAGCTGGCAGCCTAGCTCTGGATGTTGATTCATAACCGCTCGTTCTTCATCAGTATAAATCTTTGTTGAATACAAAATATCTTCAGGGATTAAAGATTTACCTATATCGTGCATATCAGAGAAATGATAAACAGAATCAACAAAATCACCGTTGCATTTGCCTTTTTTAGCCAAATAAAGTCCAATCAAACGGCTATATTCTGCAACTCTTTTTAGATGGTTTTGGGTTTCAGGATCTCGATGGTGGCTTAATAATAAAACGGTTTTAACAATAGAATGGAATGATTTTTTGTTATTAAAATTATCAGCAATAAGTAGAGAGATCAGAATGGAGAAGGTAGTAAAATAATTTATTTTTTCACTAAAAAAATCTTTCACCTTAGCATTGATAAATAATACGCCAATAAAAATATCATTACTATAAATTGGACATGCCATGCTTGATATACAATTACTTTGAAGTAATCGTAAATGGATTTGTTTCACTGATGATTGATGAGAAAGCATATTATCAATAATACTAGGTTCTAATGATGCGCGTATTTTATTTAGACGTGGCGATTGGCTAATAGATGAAATAAAAGTTGGGAAGTTATCGCCATAATCAGGGCTACGATAAACTGAATATAGGTTATCGTGTTCATCTATTCGTGTAACCGCAATTCCGATAATTTCTGGATAAAGTTTTTTAACGGAAGCAACAAATAGATTTAAACGTGTATTTAACGAATGTGTTGAATTTAAAAATGAATACATCAATAAGTCCTTCCATAACCATAACCATATGCATATTGATTTATATTTGATCAAATATAGTATCTTGTATAGTTATTTGTTCATTAATAATATGAATATTGAGTATTTATCATAGCTGAGACAGAAAAAGGAATATCAGCACTGTCTTTTGCCTTGTCCCATTGATTATTGTCATATTACTGTCCCCGTGGAGTTGGTTGACCAACTATCTGTGTAAAAACTTAGTCGAGCATTACACACTTACAGCCTCGGAAAAGCATGAAGTAAAAAAGTTAATATTGGTGCAATGAACGTCGAGATTCGTTTAGATAAAGGGTATGCCTAACCGACTTGTTGGTGTCAGACTGGTTACGGAACTGTTCATAATGTTAGCCCTGTTTGGTAGGGGCTTGTACCTTATCCTTATATTATATTTATACGTATTAAGTAAAAATTAACACTAATTTAATACATTAGTATTTACCCTTATTTATACATATTTGATGAGATATAGCTTAATGAATCCAGACAATAAGTCATATATCACTTATATATTATTATTGGTACTAGGCATTAAGGTCAATATATAACGATCACACCAGCTAAGAAGCTGGCCGTAACTTAAGGTTAATTAAATGAAAATACTGGACGGTAATGGCGCAGCAGCGGCAATTGCTTATAAAACCAACGAAGTCATTGGTATTTATCCAATTACACCAAGTTCTTCTATGGCAGAGGCTTGTGATCAATGGGCAAGTCAAGACATGCCTAATACGTGGGGTGATGTACCACGTATTATGGAAATGCAGTCTGAGGGTGGTGCTATTGCGACGGTACACGGTGCCTTAATGGCAGGCAGTCTAGCAACCAGTTTTACCTCGTCTCAAGGTTTATTGTTGATGATCCCGTCGTTGTACAAACTTGCTGGTGAATTAACGCCGTTTGTATTGCACGTGGCTGCCCGTACTATCGCAACCCATTCCTTATCGATTTTTGGTGATCACTCCGATGTGATGGCAATCCGTCAAACGGGTTGTGCTTTATTCTGTGCTTCTTCCGTCCAACAAGCGCATGACTTTGCATTAATATCACAAGCCGCGACATTAAAAAGTCGTTTGCCATTCGTGCATTTTTTTGACGGTTTCCGCACTTCGCATGAGCTGAACAAAATTGCCGAAATTTCAGACGATGTGATCCGTGAGATGATTCCAATAGATCTGATGGAAGCGCACCGTAATCGTGCTTTAACGCCTGATCGTCCCATGCTTCGTGGTACAACTTCAAATCCAGATACTTTTTTCCAAGCGCGTGAAGCGAGTAATCCATGGTACGACCAAGCGGCAGATCATGTGATTCATACCATGGCGCAATTTGCAGAGCTAACGGGGCGTCAATATAAGCCATTTGAGTATCACGGTCATCCTGACGCTGAACGTGTGATCATCGCGATGGGTTCTTCTATTGGCACCATCAAAGAAGTGGTTGATCGTGAGTGTTCTTTGGGTCAAAAAGTGGGAGTGTTAGCGGTTCATTTGTACCGTCCATTTTCAGCTAAGCATTTCTTAGAGGTATTGCCTGTAACGGCAGAGCGTATTGCGGTACTGGATCGTACTAAAGAACCTGGTGCTTTAGGTGAGCCTCTATTCTTAGACGTAATGGCAACTTTGACAGAAGCTTTTCAATTGGGTCAACGCTCAACCTTACCGCGTGTGATTGGTGGACGTTATGGTTTATCCTCTAAAGAATTTGCACCAAACTCAGTCGCTGCCGTATTTGAAGAATTGATTCAGCCGGTATTGGCGATGCGTTCTCGGTTTACGGTCGGCATTAATGATGATGTAACTTATCTTAGTTTACCGTTGTTAAGTAACTATCCGTTGCTTCACACTCTCGGTTATAACAGCATTATGTATGGCTTGGGTAGTGATGGTAGTGTTAGTGCTGCAAAGAGTACCTTGAAGTTGTTAGGTGACCATACTGACGAATACGTGCAAGGGTATTTTGTTTACGATTCGAAAAAAGCGGGCAGCATGACGGTGTCACATTTGCGTAGTCGCCCATACCCCATCGATTCAACCTATTTAATTGCTTATGCAGATTTTGTATCGTGCAGCCAATGGAGCTTCTTAACCAAGCAAAACATGTTGGATAAATTGAAGCATAATGGCATTTTCTTATTGAATAGTCCGTACGATGCTGATCACGCTTGGGATCATTTGCCATTTGAAGTGCAAACTGAAATTCTCGCTCGTAACGCACGCCTTTACGTTATTAATGCAACCGACATTGCGCACAGCACTGGCATGGGTCAACGGATTAATACCGTGATGCAAATGGCGATGTTGTGGTTAACTGAGCAGTTGCCACAAGCAGGCCTATTGGCGTTATTGTCAGACACCATTGCGAAGACCTATTGCAGTAAAGGCGAGAATATTATTCAAGCCAACATTCGTGCGTTAGAACAAACTTTAGAGCGTTTACAAAAGGTGGAGACGACGCAAACTGAGGCTAACGGTGAAATGTCACCATCACCAGTGTCTATGGAAGCGCCTGATTTTGTGAAAGCCGTAACGGGCGTGATGTTAGCAGGTAAAGGCGATGAATTGCCTGTGTCTGCTTTCCCACCGGATGGTATTTGGCCTACGGGAACCAGTCAGTGGGAAAAACGTAACATTGCTAGTGAATTGCCTGAGTGGAAAGCCTATTTATGTACTCAATGTAATTACTGTGTGGCCGCGTGTCCGCACTCTGCGATTCGTGTGAAAGTGGTTGAGCCTGTTGCATTAGAAGGTTCTGAACTAGAATCGATTCCATTTAAAGGCCGTGAGCGCAAAGGACAATCTTACGTACTGCAAGTCTCACCAGACGATTGTACGGGTTGTAACCTTTGTGTGGTGGTGTGTCCTGCGAAGAGCCGTACCGAAGAAGACGTTAAGTCATTAAACATGGTGCCAAAAGTGGAGCCGGTCGATGACAAACGTTCTTTGTTTGAAGAGTTCTTAGGCTTGCCAGAAATCCAACGTAAAGAAATGGATCGCATTGATATTCGTAATATTCAATACGTTCAGCCACTGTTTGAGTACTCTGGTGCGTGTTCAGGTTGTGGTGAAACGCCATACATTAAGTTGTTGAGCCAATTGTTTGGTGATCGCTTACTGATTGCTAATGCAACGGGTTGCTCTTCTATTTATGGTGGTAACTTACCAACCACTCCATACACCAAGGATGCAAATGGACGTGGTCCAGCGTGGGCGAACTCATTATTTGAAGACAATGCCGAATTTGGTTTGGGTTACCGTTTATCGGTGAATCATCACCGTGAGCGTGCGAAGCGTTTGTTAAGTGAGCAAGGCGAAGCCATTCTCGGTACAGAGACGCGTGATGCCTTGTTAGCAACCCCAGAGAAAAGCTACCCAGAGTTCTACTATCATATTGATCAACAACGTCAAACCATTGAAAAATTGAAAAAGAAATTAGCCGGTCAAGCAACCGCAGAATCTTTCTTAAATTCTGTCGATTACTTGGTTGATAAGTCTGTTTGGATCATTGGCGGCGATGGTTGGGCGTATGACATTGGTTTTGGTGGTTTGGATCAAGCTTTGAGTACGGGGGAAAACATCAATATTTTGGTGTTGGATACTCAGTGCTACTCAAATACAGGAGGTCAACACTCCAAAGCTTCACCAACAGGCAGTACTACTAAATTTGCCGTTAATGGTAAATCACATAAGCGTAAGAACTTAGCCGCACAAATGATGATGTATGATCACGTGTATGTGGCACAAGTATCTATGGGCGCTCAGATGAACCAGACAGTGAAAGCATTCCAAGAAGCTGAAGCATGGAATGGTCCATCTTTGATCATCGCTTACAGTCCTTGTGAAGAGCATGGTTATGACTTGGCGAATGCTTTTGATCATCAGAAATTGACAACGGAGGGGGGCTTATGGCCACTTTACCGTTATCAACCTTCTGAAAATGGCAAAGACAAGTTCAACTTAGATTCAAAAGCACCAAAGGCCGATGCCTTGATGCAGATTTTGAGTTCCGAGCGTCGCTATAAGAAAGTCATGGAAAATGATGGAGCAGATTTCTTAGCCGATATTGAACAAGCTATCGATGCTGAGTTTGGTTACTGGACGGCGGTCAGTGAACGCAATAAAGCAAAATAAAGTATCAGTGTAGATTATTATTTTATAGATGTTCGTAAGAGCATCTATTTTTTATCTACGCATTGTTTAACATTTGTCTACTAAGCGGTATCCAGATTTAAATAAAGTAACATACCTTAATATGTAAATTAAATGCGATTTCATTAGTTTAGATAATTGATTTAGAGGCCCCGTCCCTTTAATTACGGAGGCTTCTAAATTCTCAACCTAACTTTTAATTATATGTATTTTATTGTTCCAATATAATTATTACTCATCAATATAACTTTCAATTGGTGGACAAGAGCATATTAAATTTCGATCTCCAAATACGTTATCAACTCGATTGACGCTTGGCCAGTACTTGGAATTTTGAGTGTGTAGTGATGGGAAGCAAGCGACTTCGCGGCTATAACAATGTGTCCATTCAGCGATACGAAGATCGGCTTGAGTGTGAGGGGCATTAACCAATGGATTATCTTTCAAAGGCCATGTGCCGGTTTGTACTTGATTAATCTCATCACGAATGGCAATCATTGCGTCACAGAAACGATCTAACTCAGTTAAATCTTCTGATTCGGTAGGTTCAATCATTAAGGTACCAGCAACAGGGAATGACATTGTTGGCGCATGAAAGCCGTAGTCCATCAAGCGTTTTGCGATGTCTTCTTCTGAAATACCAGAGGCGGCTTTAATCGGACGAATATCGATAATACATTCGTGAGCGACGCGACCTTGTGTTCCTCGATATAACACTGAGTAATATGGACGTAAACGTTCCATCACATAGTTGGCATTTAAAATGGCCAACTCGGTTGCTTGTTTGAGTCCTGCTTCACCCATCATTGAAATATACGCATAGGAAATAGGCAGAATGGATGCTGAACCTAGCGCTGCTGCCGATACCGCATATTGATTGTTCTGTGGCTGTTGGTTATCAATATGTCCGGGTAAAAATGGGCTAAGGTGAGATTTCACTCCGATAGGACCTACGCCAGGGCCGCCTCCGCCATGTGGTATGCAGAAGGTTTTATGAAGGTTTAAGTGAGAAACATCTGAGCCAATAAATCCAGGGCTAGTTAATCCAACTTGCGCGTTCATGTTAGCACCATCAAGGTACACTTGACCGCCAGCAGCATGAACACGTTCGCAAACTTGTTGAACGCCTTCTTCATAGACACCATGGGTTGAAGGATAGGTGATCATAATGCAGGATAAATTATCGCTGTGTTGATCTATTTTTGCTTGTAAATCATTGAGGTCAATATTGCCTTGTTCATCACAGGCCACCACAACCACTTTCATAGATACCATAGCTGCAGAAGCTGGATTAGTGCCATGTGCTGAGCTTGGAATTAAACACACATTACGGTGATTATCGCCATTTGCTTGGTGGTAACGCTGAATCGCAATTAGGCCTGCATATTCCCCCTGTGCGCCTGAGTTAGGTTGCAGTGATACGGCATCATAACCCGTGATAGTACATAACATGGTTGATAGCTTTTGGGCTAATTCTTGATAACCCAACGTTTGAGAATCAGGAGCAAATGGGTGTAACTGACCAAATTCAGGCCATGTAACAGGGATCATTTCAGCGGCCGCATTAAGTTTCATGGTACAGCTACCGAGCGGGATCATGCCGTGGGTCAGTGAATAATCTTTATTTTCAAGTTGCTTCATGTATCGCATCATGTTGGTTTCACTATGATAGCGATGAAAAACAGGGTGCGTTAGGTAATCACTTTGGCGTTGGCAACGTGTTGGAATTGCAGCAAATTCATCACTTGCAATTTGAGTACTGTAATGATCAACCGATAAGGCTTGGCCTGTTAATAACGTAAGCAATATTTCAATGTCATTTGCTGATGTGGTTTCATCAATACTAATGCCAAGTTTATGATTATATTTACGAAGGTTAATACCTGCATCTAATGCTTGCTGATAGAGGTTATCTGTGTGCTCAGCCGTCAGTAAAGTGATGGTGTCAAAGAAGGTGTTATTTTCAATGATAAAGCCATTATCACGTAATCCTGCAGCTAATATTGCCGTAAGGTGATGTACCCGTCGTCCTATTTTTTTAAGGCCTTCCGGACCATGATACAAAGCATAAAAAGCTGCCATATTGGCAAGTAATGCTTGGGCGGTACAGATATTAGATGTCGCTTTTTCACGGCGAATATGTTGCTCACGAGTTTGCATTGCCATACGAAGCGCGCGATTACCTTTGGCATCTTTGGAGACTCCAATTACTCGCCCTGGCATAGTTCGTTTGTATTGATCTTTGGTCGCCATAAAGCCAGCATGTGGGCCACCAAACCCCATCGGAACACCAAAACGCTGCGCACTACCAATCACCACATCGGCACCCATATCACTGGGTGGGGTTAATAACGTTAATGCAAGTAAATCACTGGCAACGGTAACTAAGGTTTTTTTACTGTGAGCAGAGGCGATAATATCGGTTAAATCGTCAACTTGACCGTTAGTGGCGGGATATTGTAATAATGCACCGAAAACATTGTGATCATTTAATTGTTGAGGTTCACCGATAATGACGTCAATTCCAATAAATTGAGCGCGAGTTTTTATTACATCAATAGTTTGCGGATGAACATTAGCGGCAATGAAAAATTGTGTGCTTTTACTTTTACTAGCACGAAGGCACAGTGTCATTGCTTCTGCTGCGGCTGTTGCTTCATCAAGTAGTGACGCATTTGCCAGATCCATGCCCGTCATGTCCATGATCAATTGCTGAAAATTAAGCAATGACTCTAATCGACCTTGCGAAATTTCGGGCTGATAAGGCGTATAAGCTGTATACCATCCCGGATTTTCTAAAATATTCCGTAAAATAACATTTGGCGTGTGAGTGTTATAATATCCCTGACCAATATAGCTTTTGTTAATGATGTTTTTTGCTGCAATTTGCTTGAGTGATGCAAGTAGGTTAGCTTCACTTTGGGCGGGAGATAATGCTAATGGTTGGGGTAATGCAATCGCCGCCGGCAGAGTTTGCTGAATGAGTTGTTCTATACTCGATGCGCCAATTGTTGCTAACATCTGTTGTTGTTGCGATACGTTTGGACCATTATGACGCCAAGCAAAATGAGTATTATCACTGAGGTCATTAAGCAGTGTGGTAGAAGTCATCTTTCTTTCCTTGATGTTAGTCTTCAGCAATGGAAGCAAGGTAAGTATCGCTGTCTATTAACTCGCTGAGTTGCGATAGATCGTCTACTTTAATTTTAGCAATCCAACCTTCACCATATGGGTCGTCATTAATCAGTTCAGGACTATCATCAAGTGAGCTGTTGGTTTCTATGATTTGACCACTCACTGGCGCATAAATATCTGATGCAGCTTTAACTGACTCGACTAATGAAAAAGTAGAACCAGCATCAGTGACATCACCAATATCCGGTAAATCAACAAAAACGACATCACCTAACAATTGCTGAGCATGATCTGAAATGCCCATTGTAATTGTGCCGTCACCATTATCACGTACCCATTCATGGCTAGTTGTAAATTTTAATGTCGATTCCATGTATATACTCCTTACGCGGAAGATTTTATGAGCAAGAACGTTAATTTTTCGTCTTATTGTTCGTTTAAATATCTATTTTGTTAATTTATTGATATGAATACTACGTAGTCGTTTGCGTATTGTCATGCCTATTTAACAATATTGCGGATTCGATCAAGATCTCTGCCATTAGTTTTTCCGTTCCTTGAGTGCTTTTGGTAGGGTGAAACAATCATTGTTTAACTGCTGTTGCTTATTGGGAGTCGATCACCATGTCTCAACCTTTATTACATACCCCGTTATATGCGCTTCATGTTGATATGGGAGCAAAAATGGTGCCATTCGCAGGTTATGAAATGCCCGTACAGTACGCATTAGGCGTTAAAAAAGAGCATTTACATTGTCGTGCAGAGGCCGGTTTGTTTGACGTTTCCCATATGGGGCAGTTACGATTACGTGGTGAAAACGCAGCTAAAATGCTTGAAATGTTAGTGCCTGTAGATATTGCCGATTTACCTGAAGGAAAGCAGCGTTATGCTTTTTTTACTAATGAAGCAGGAGGTATTGAAGACGACTTGATGGTGACGAATTTTGGCGATCATCTATTTATTGTGGTAAATGCGGCGTGTAAAACACAAGATATCGCTCATTTACAATTACATTTACAAGCTGGTGTTGAGTTGGAAGTGATAACGGATAGAGCACTGCTGGCTTTACAAGGACCTAAAGCGGTAGATGTATTAGCGATACTAGCACCTCAAGTATATGACATGGTATTTATGGATGCGGTTCGTATCGAGCTGTTAGGGCAAGAATGTTATGTTAGCCGTTCTGGTTATACCGGTGAAGATGGCTTTGAAATATCAGTACCAGCTTCACATGCCGTTACATTAGCCGCTACATTACTTGAAGATCAACATGTTGAATGGATTGGACTTGGTGCACGCGATTCACTGCGTTTAGAATGCGGGCTATGTTTATATGGCCATGATCTTGATAAAACGACCACGCCAATAGAAGCCAGTTTATTGTGGGGTATCAGTCCTATACGTCGTACTACGGGTGAGCGTGCTGGTGGATTTATTGGGGCTGATGTTATTCTTTCTCAAATTGAAACAAAAGCTGTAGATCGTAAGCGAATAGGGTTGATTGGCCAAACAAAGGCACCAGTACGAGAAGGAAGTCTATTATTTAATGTCGATGGTGAACAGGTCGGGGTTGTGACTAGCGGTAGTTTTGGTCCTTCAGTATCTATCCCTGTTGCTATGGCGTATGTAACACCGCGTTATAGTGCTATTGATACAGTATTATTTGCCGAAGTACGTGGAAAAAGATTGCCGATGACGGTGGCAAAAATGCCATTTGTTCCTCAACGCTACTTTAGAGGAAAATAAGGTGCTGTGTTCAGTAAGGTATAAGAATAAATAATTTTATTTATTGAGGCGTATTAGACACGCCTCAATATTGAGTAAGGACACATTTATAATGTTCATTATAATTTATAAGTGTGAATAATATCTTTATAGACAGATCGAAACATTAGTTGAAACCCTTCTGTCGTCAGTTCTTTTGCTTCAATTTTGGCTGCTGTTAATCGTCGATAACATTCAGCTAATGTTTTAATAAATAAATCTTTTTCTTTTGGGGTTAGGTGCTGGATATCCATCTTTCAAATCTTCTTTTTAGGGTATTGCGCTCTATATCTGAAATAAGATTTTTATGGTTGGATATAGAATTCAGTCATAGAATTTGATTATTTAATAATCGTAATAATATGAACTTCACGGAGTATATTCTATTTGGTTTTGTTCTGATAGAGGATTATTTCAACAAAATAGGAGAATAAGTTGTTAATAATATTAATCTATTATTTTTTTTAATAGGTGTCTTTTTAAATACAATGTCTCACTTATTGTTAAAATTAATAAAAACAAGTAAGACATTGTAGTGGTTTTGTTGATTGTTGTTAGATTAGACTAACCTATTAGTTATTGCTGCACAAAAAGGTATACATGAATTCGGTTATTTTTGTCATGTCATCAATCGTAATAAATTCTTCAGTTGTATGAACTTTACTCATTCCCGTCGATAGATTGACTGTTTTTAAACCATTTCCATTAAAAACATTGGCATCACTGCCGCCACCAGTTGATTTAGTAAATGGAATTAAACCGTTAGATTTAAATGCTGCCATAATACTTTGTACGTGTGGATCGTTATCTTCAATATGATAAGCATTGTATGCACGGCTTGACTCAATATTAATACTCGCGCCATGTTTTGCCGCTGCGTGTTCAAATGTTTCAATCATATGTGCGGTTTGTTGTTCAAGCTTGTTATCATTGAGAGAACGCGCTTCCGCAGCTAGGTATAATGAAGGCATGACGATGTTGGTTACTTGTCCACCTTGTACAACGCCGATGTTAGCTGTTGTTTCTTCATCAATACGCGATAAACGCATATTTGTGATCGCATCCGCTGCAACAGTAAGTGCATTAATGCCTTCTTCTGGCGCTAAACCAGCATGAGCAGGCTTGCCTGTGATAGTGATTTTTAAGCTCTGCTGACCTGGAGCTGTCGTAACAATGGCACCAATAGCGCCGCCTGAATCTAAAACAATCGCTTTATTAGCTGTAATATAGCTCATATCAAATAGTTTTGAGCCTTGTAGACCACCTTCTTCATGAACAGTGAAGGCCAGTTCAATGGTTTTATGATCACGGTTATCAGCTTGAATACAACGTACTGCTTCCATGATTGCAGCAATGCCTGACTTATCATCGCCCCCTAAAATGGTATCGCCTTTTGAACGAATAACACCATTCTCAATAATCGGTTCGATATCATTTCCCGGATTTACTGTATCCATATGGCAGCTAAGTGCAATAGTATCATTGATGCTGCCATCTAACCGCGCATAGATATTAAAGCCATTAGAGATTGCTTCTGGTACGGGAAGGCGATGAACACTAAAACCCAACTCGCCTAATTGTTCAGCCAATGTTTCGGCAATAGCTTTCTCATTGCGAGATTCGCTATTGATTTTGATTAGTTCAATGAAATGGTTAATAAGGCGCTGCTGGTTTATTGTAGACATAATTTAGCTTCAAGTGGACATTAGATGTTATGACTGTAAACGTAAATTGGCGACTATGGCTTGGGGCTAAATCAAATTTAATGGAAATTTATTAATAACAATATCAAATTATGTTAGCGGTATCGTGTTTATGGGAAAGATGCGAGATGCGAGGGGGAGCGTAAAAGAGGTGAGTGGATGCGGAATGATGCAATGGATTTGTTATTAGCAATAAAAAACCACCACTACTATTAATAACGGTGGTTTTAGCTGTTATCTATAATCAAGATAACACTTACCAGTTAAGGATTAACCCCAAACGATAAGGCTGTAGTTCTTCTTACCACGGCGGATAAGTGTGTAACGACCAAACAGTTTGTCAGCATCTTGGAAAGCGTAATAAGCATCGCTTACTTTTTCGCCATTAACCATGATTGCATTTGACGAAATGTGAGTTTTCGCTTGGCTACGAGATGTTGCAAGTTCAGCGTTAACAAGTACTTGTTGAAGATCATCTTCACCAGATGCTTGTGCTGTTGGCATGCCATCTTGTGCTAGTTGGGTAAAATCAGACTCAGATAAGTGCTCAAGGTCATTTTCAAATAGGCAGCGGGTAATGTTTTGTGCTGCTTCTAATTGTGCTTGACCGTGTACAAGTGCCGTTGCTTTTTCTGCAAGAATACGTTGTGCTTGAGGTGCTTTGCCGCTATTACGGTCATCTTCTTCGATCTGTTGAATTTCTTCTTCAGAAAGGAAAGTAAAGAAACGTAGGAAACGGTATACGTCAGCATCTGCTGTGTTCATCCAGAATTGGTAGAACTTGTATGGGCTAGTTTTGCTTGGGTCTAACCAAACAGCGCCGCCTTCAGTTTTACCAAACTTAGTACCATCAGACTTAGTAATTAGCGGTACAGTCATACCGAATACTTGCTGCTGGTTCATACGACGAGTTAGGTCGATACCTGCTGTGATGTTACCCCATTGGTCAGAACCACCGATTTGAAGTTCCATACCCATGTCTTTGTTCATACTTGCAAAGTCGTAAGACTGTAGCAAGCTATAAGCGAACTCAGTAAAAGAGATACCTACTTCGTCACGGTTAATACGCTGTTTAACAGATTCTTTGCTGATCATTTGGTTAACAGAGAAGTGTTTACCAATATCACGTAAGAATGTTAGTACATCCATATTACCGAACCAGTCGTGGTTGTTCACCATACGAGCAGGGTTCGTTGCGTTGTCAAAATCTAAGAAAGGAGAAACTTGACGTTGGATTTTAGTAACCCAATCAGCAACAATATCTAAAGTGTTAAGTGAACGCTCAGTCGCTTTGAAGCTTGGATCACCAATCATACCGGTAGCGCCGCCAACCAAGGCTACTGGATTATGACCTGCTTCTTGGAAGCGCTTAAGGCAAAGTAGAGGTACCAGATGACCTAGGTGCAAACTATCTGCCGTTGGATCAAAGCCGCAATATAATGTAATCGGACCTTTTGCTAAACGCTCGCTTAAAGCTTCTTCATCCGTAATTTGAGCGATCAGACCGCGATCTTTAAGCTCTTGAATTAAATTCAAATGATTCATGTATTCTCCAATAATCATTTTATTTACGTTTAATTTATAGGTACGGCATTATTCAATGTCAGTATCTGGTTTATTATGATTTGTAGACTAATAAATCCTACCACAAACAACGCCATATTATTTGTTATCACATTATATTCAATTTAATGTTGTTTACCACGGAAGTTTTTTTAAGGGTAAGCTCAAGAAATGGAATGGTTAGGATTATTAAGAAAATTGCTGCGGTATCTAAAGCCATTAGGAGACACAAGAGTGACAAGTAACACCATACAGCAGTCATTTATCTTCCTATTACATTACTACCATGTTTAACGGTACTTGCCAATGAATCAAATAATTTTATGAAACATAGAGCTAGAAGATAGACATAATAATGAACGATAGCTTAATAATAAGGAGAGTAATGTTGTTTTTTTAGTGGGCATTTGTGCTTTTTGATGTATAACTACAACATTTCCACCTTATGGTGTAACATTTTAAATATAATAGTTACAGTTAAAGAGGCTCACTTTAATTGACTGAATTTAAATAAAAGAAAAAAATAGTAGACTAAATAGCCAATAATCACGAGATTAAATAATAGTGTGTGGTTGTCGAATTAATATGTTCTATAAATGCTAATTCTTAATCATTAACATTTTAATGATTAAAGATGATGAAAAGAAGATTAGAAATTTATTTAATCGCACAAAAAACAACCTTCTTTGCGGCGGTTATTTGTTCGTGTATTGTCATCAATATAATATTGGTTAGTATTTATTACGCCATAAAAATATTGCTCTAATGTATCAGGTTACTAATGATTATCATTAGGATACTTACAGCGAATGCAGTAACTGCGGCAATAAATAGCATAACAACTGGGGATAAAATATACAGTGAAATATAATGGCTATTGGTATCACTGATAATGTTAATAACATAAGGCATTGTCACTGAAAAACAGATGCAAGTTATCCATGAAAAAAAGAGTACCCAAGCGGAGTATGACTGAATACCTGTAAGAGGTTTATCATGACAATATTCATATCGTTTAATAATATAATGCAGCCCAAATAGCGGAATTAATGCCCATAAAATAATGGCGAGATTAGACATGTCATGTTGGTCATGCCAATTGAACATGATGATATTAATCATAAGTATGCTAAAAATAAAATACACTCGATAATTCATACATAATAGGTAGTTAGACATTAATGTCTGCATTATATTTTTTATACGATTTCAATAACGCCATATTGCTCATAAAAAAGCACTAAAGTGATTATTTTCTAAGATTGTGGATATAAATATCTTACTAAGAATATTTATATCCATAGATAGTATATTGATATACTTTAAGGCATTGGAATGTACCCTTAAATAGAATAAAGACTAGATAGTTGATATGAACAAAAACAACTTTGCAACCATAAGTGATAGAGTAATGTGTCAAATTCGGCATGACATTTTATGTGGTGAATTTGAAGCTGGACAGAAACTTATTCTGAGTGAGTTAAAAGAACGCTACCAAGTTGGTGGTACCCCTTTGCGAGAAGCAATGGTGCAATTGTCGTGGCAAAAATACGTCACCATGAAACCACAGAAAGGGTTTTGGGTAGCGAATGTTTCTCTCGATGAATTGCGGGGAATTTTAAAGACTCGGTTAGCATTAGGCCATGTGGCATTGCAAGATGCGATTAAAAAAGGAGATGAAGCTTGGGAGTTACAGATTCTCACCGCTTTTCATAAGCTTAATCGCTTAAATCCAGAATCTGCACTATTTGATTATGATGAGTGGGAATTGCGTCATAAAGAGTTTCATTTATCGTTAATTTCATGCGAAGGCGCTGAATTTATTCGTGGCATGATTTCACATATTTATGATCAGCAAGAACGCTATCGCCACTTTTTATTGAATGCCCGTTTATCGCCAGAAAAACAGTATCATGATAATGGTGAGCACGAGGCATTAATGAAAGCAGTGCTAGCACGTAATGCTGACTTAGCGTGTCAGTTATTGCAGGAACACAGCGAACGTTTATATTCTTTGCTTGAAGCTGCACCTTCATTACAAGCCTTATTACACTTACCTAATGATAAAACCATATGGTGATACAGTAATATTTTGATGAAGTAATAAGGGAAATATTAACAATGAAAGGTAAACATTGCTCGATTTTGATTGAGTTAATTGTTACGTAAATTTCATCGTAATAAAGTTTACCTGTTATAAAAAACCATATGATGTTGGGCGATGTTTAAGGACGTTCGTCGCCATTACATTAAAAATGGTGATATTTAAATGATTTTTCAATGTTAAATTATTGAGTCATTATATTCAAACCCGCAATCATTTATCATTCTTATAAGAATTGCTATTTTTAAACAAAGTGAGAATTATCATTTTTCTAATGACGGCTTGAAATTGAAATGCTAATTTAAATTCATGCCTCTATAAACGGAATTTGCTTAATGTTTTCACAACTTTCTCCCGCACAACCTGATCCCATATTATCATTATCGTTAATTTATAATGCTGATCAGCGTGATCATAAAATGGATCTAGGTATTGGTGTTTATCGTAACAATCAAGGTCAAACGCCAATTATGGCCGCGATTTCTCAAGCGGAACAACGCTTACTTCAAACTCAAACGACAAAATCATATGTTGGGCTTGCGGGGAGTGAAGTTTTTAATCAATGCATGATTGATCTTTTATTAGCCGAGACTTCAGCCCATAGCCGTACTGCGGGGGTTCAAACCCCTGGTGGTAGCGGAGCATTACGTATGCTGGCAGATCTGATGCACGTAGCCAATGAGAATACTACCGTGTGGTTAACTGATTTAAGTTACGTTAACCATCGACCGGTAATGGAAGCTGCTGGGTTAAAAGTTAAATATTATCCTTATTTTGATCGTGATACTAAACAAGTAAACACCGATGCAATGCTATCAGCGCTAGCACAAGCAGGGGCGAATGATGTGGTATTACTGCATGGTTGTTGCCATAACCCAACGGGTGCAGATATTAATTTTGAAACGTGGCAAGCGATCACCGCATTAGCCAATAACAATGGTTTTATGCCTTTTGTTGATATGGCCTATCTTGGCTTTGGTGACGGTCTTGAAAAAGATGGCGCAGGCTTGAAATTCATGGCAGATAACATTGAAGAAATGATGATCGCCACTTCATGTTCTAAGAACTTTGGATTATATCGCGAGCGTACCGGTGCTGCTTTATTGGTGGGGGATACGTTACAAAATGCGCAAAAAGCTAAAGGTCGAATTTTGACGTTAGCACGAGCCAGTTATACCATGCCACCGGATCACGGTGCGGCATTAGTGGCTGATATATTAACATCTAGTATGTTAACTGCGGTGTGGAAGCAAGAGCTGATTATGATGCAACAACGTATTATTGGTTTACGCCAGAGCCTTGTAAATACATTGGCAACTAAAGGGTGCGACCAATTTAGTTTTATTGCTGATCATAAAGGTATGTTTTCAATGACAGGTTTATCACCTGAGAAAATTATGCGATTACGTGATGAATTTGCTATTTATGCGGTGGGTGATGGCCGTATTAATGTTGCAGGTTTACAAGAGCAGCAGATAGATGCTTTAGCGACAGCATTAGTAACGGTTTCTCAATAACATTATTAAAGCATTGCTAAGTAAACAATAGGCTAAATATAACAAGAGGCACGTAATAGTGTGCCTCTTCGTCTAGCATTACCAAGTAAGGGATTATTTCCCCGCGATCTTAGCGGCTAATTGTCCCTGCATTGTATAGATATTAGTTTTACCATTAAACTCTAAGCTAATTGGATCATGTTGGCCTGAAATCCATAATTTTAATTCTGCATCTAGATCGAAATGGCCTGTACTTTCAATTGTATACATAGTGATTGACTTATAAGGCACTGAGCGGTATTCCACTTTTCGGCCTGTCATTCCTTGCTTATCAATCAATATTAAACGGCGATCTGTTAAAATAATCATGTCGCGAATAAGTTTATAAGCTAATTCGATGTGCTCACCTTGACCAAGAATCGTTGATAATTCTTCAGTTGCCTCTTCAAGATCCATCTCGCCAGCATTACCTAAGATAGCATTAAAAAATCCCATGAATGATTCCTTTTAAAATAACAAAATAAGCACTAATTTATATCTTTAGAGTGTAATCGAATTGCGTTTTTTATACTAGTCACGATTTGAGCCTCCAGTTTGCTTTGCACATCAAGGTTTTTATTAACAATTATGTTTATTATGGCGTTTTGTTATTAATATGTGTGCTAGTGCTTATGAAGTTATCCTATCTACATGCTTTCCGTGCTGTTGTTGAATGCCAAACCGTCACTGCAGCTGCAGAGTTATTGAATATTAGTCAGCCAGCCGTAAGCCGTTTGCTGTCTAGTTTAGAAGAACAGTTAAAATTTAAACTATTTATTCGTCAACGTAATCGATTGATATTAAGTGAGGAAGGCCAAGCTTTTTATTTAGAAGTGGCCAAAGTTTTTGATGCAGTGAATGGATTAGACAGCGCAGCGGAAGCGATTCGAACCCATCATTTAGGATCATTAACTATTGCTGCTATGCCTTTGCTTTCTCATGCTTTTTTGCCACGTATATTAGCCAATTTCTTACAACATAATTGCCAAACTAAAATTGGTCTCAAGACATTCCGCTCTGAAGATGTCGTACGCCAAATTCAAGCACAAACCACTGATATTGGATTTGCGTTTACAACTGAAGATGTGGCAGGGGTCAATAGTCAGACAGTGGCATGCGAATGTGTTGCATTAATTCCAGCCTCATCGCCATTAGCACAAAAAACAACAATATCTGTGACCGATCTTGGTAATGAATGTGTGATCAGGCATGAAAAAGATATGATTCAACGTTGTATTGATAATTTATTACGCCGTCACGATATTAAAATTAATAAGCAAATTGAAGTTTCACTAGCTAGCACTGCTGCCGCTTTAGTCGCAGAAGGGGTTGGAATTGCTATCACTGATCCGTTTACTGCGTATTTGGCTAATGAAACTCGTGATGTTGTGATGCGACCGTTAGCATTTAATTTAGCGTTTGAATTTACCATTTTGTATCCAGGCTTAAGACCTATTCACCGTCACGCAGAACGGTTTATTGAACAGTTTATGTTAACCGCTGATAGTATGGATATTTACCTAAAAATAGGTCCAATGCATAGCTTATGATAATGCTAACAAGGAACAGATCACACTGTATTGAAGATTGTAATTACAATGTCTCTTGTTTTAAGTTGTTATATTTTAATGTTTTATTTCTATTTTTTTTGTTAGCTATAACGTAAAGACATAACCTATTTAGATTACAGTATTATTTTTTAGTCACCATTTTTCTTAATGTGATTTTGTCTTATAACATCATATTAAGGAATAACCATGACAACGCGTGTTGCTATTATTGGATCAGGTAACGCAGGGCTGACAGCAGCATATCATCTGACACGACAAGGCGCAGAGGTGTGTTTATATGGTGCCGCAGGATTTGATCAACCTCTCGCAGATATAGAAGCGCAAGGTGGAATCACGGCGTTAGCCTCGTGTAACGATGTTGAATTATCTTTTGCAGGTTTTCAAGCTATTGATACGATCACGCGTGATTTAAAACAAGCGGTTGATTACGCCGATATATTGATTTTACCTGTCCCTTCTTTTGCTCAAGAACCTTTGTTTCGCTCAATGCTACCGTATTTAAAGAGTGGGCAGCTAATCATGTTAATGCCTGGGAACTATGGATCGTTGGTGTTAAATAAAATTAAGTGTGATGAAGGCTACCAAGATGTTGATATTACCTTTGTTGATGCGATATCTATTCCATGGGCGACACGTATTGTTGGTCCTGCCGAGCTGGCTATTTTAGGCATGAAAACACATCTTCCTGTTGCAGCTTTGCCTGGCAGTCGCACCCAAGCCGCCATTGCACGTTTACAACCATTGATGCCATTACCATTAACAGCTTTAGAAAACGTGATTATGGCGGGATTAGAGAATATTAACTTTGGCGGCCATCCATTGCTCACCACTTTAAATATGGGATTGCTGGAAAACTTTGACGGCCAATTTAACTATTACAAAGACTGCTGTTCAGTGTCTACGGCGCGCGCTGCTGCGGTAATGGAAGCTGAGCGATTAGCTATTGGTCAAGCATTGGGCTTGAATTTAAAGACTGAATTAGAGGCGATGAATGCGCTATATGACATGGAGTGTAAAACAGTTTACGACGTTAATCGTACTTCTGAAACCCACGGTAAATTAAACAGCGCACCTAATTGCTCAAGTAATCGCTATATCACTGAAGATGCCGCTTACTTATTGGTTCCATGTTATGAATTTGCGCAATTAACAGGCGTTAAAACACCGATTATTACTGCTTGTCTACATATTGATAATGCCTATAACAATGCTGATTATTTTAAAGATGGTCGTACATTAAAACAAATGGGGCTCGATGGAATGCCAACTGCTGACATGATGGCTTTCGTTGCATAACAAGAAGATGGCCTAACCATCTCTAAATGGGACGCTGGGAATAGCGTCCCAATAATTTAAGGATATCTGTATGAAAACGCTTAAATTTCCTTCAGCCTACACAATTTTAATGTTACTTACTGTGTTAATGGCAGCATTGACGTGGTTGATCCCTGCGGGTCAGTATCAAATGGTCAATAATGAAACATTGGGTAAAATGGTCCCCTTAGTCGGCTCTTACCAAACAGTTGAAGCAAATCCTCAAGGCTTTCTTGATATATTAATGGCACCGATTCAAGGATTTTATGATCCTGCCAATTATATGGCACGAGCGGTTGATGTTGCTTTATTTGTACTGGTGATTGGCGGTTATCTTGCTGTGGTTACTCAAACCGGTGCCATTGATGCTGGTATTGCGAAAACAATGGCTCGCTTAGGGGGCAAAGAGCGTTGGATGATCCCTATTTTAATGGGGTTATTTGCACTAGGTGGCACTGTTTATGGTATGGCAGAAGAGACAATTCCATTTTATGCCTTACTGATCCCCGTGATGATTGCAGCTGGTTATGATTCCGTTGTCGGGGTTGCGATTATTATGGTGGGAGCAGGAATTGGGTGTTTAGGCTCTACCATTAACCCTTTTGCAACGGTTATTGCCTCTAATGCTGCTGAAATTAACTTTGTTGATGGTATCTGGCTACGACTGGCTATCCTTATTATTGGCTGGCTTGCATGTGTGATTTATGTGATGCGCTACGCCGATAAAGTAAAACGCGATCCATCACAATCTTTAGTTGCAGAGCAAGGTGAAGCGAATAGAGAATACTTTTTACATGGTAGTGGTGAAAATGCACCTGAATTAACCTTAACCCGTAAAATTGTGTTAGCTATTTTTGGATTAACTTTTGCGATTATGATGTGGGGTGTTGCATCCCAAGGCTGGTGGATGGCTGAGCTTTCTGCATTATTTATTGGTTCAAGTATCGTTGCTGGTTTAGTCGGCAAATTATCTGAAGTGGAAATCACCGATAGCTTTATTAATGGTGCGCGAGATTTATTAGGTGTTGCGTTAATTATTGCTATTGCCCGTGGGTTAGTTGTGGTGATGGACGACGGTAATATCACCCATACTATTTTAAATTTCGCGGAAGGATTATTAGTTGGTTTGCCACAAATTTTATTTATTAACGCTATTTATTGGATAGAAGCGGTATTGTGTTTAGTGGTGCCTTCTTCTTCAGGGTTAGCGGTATTATCAATGCCTATCTTGGCACCATTAGCTGACTTTGCCGGTGTTGGGCGTGAGTTGGTGGTGACGGCTTTTCAATCTGCTTCTGGTTTACCTAACTTAGTAACGCCGACATCGGGTGTTGTGATGGGGGGCTTGGCGATTGGGCGTATAGGTTACTCAACATGGTTACGCTTTATTGGACCATTGTTAGGATTCCTAACGGCAATGGTCATGGTGTTGTTAAGTGTGGGCGTTATGCTAGGCTAATTTTTATTACGGTTTATTAATTTATTATGATGAATAGGCTAGCAAGGGTATTGATATCACCCTTGCTAGTTTTTTATGCTTTTTAATTACGCATCATGATGATTTTTTTAGTGTAATCAATCACAAATTGCTGACAATCAATAGCTGTTTGTGGATCAAAATCTTGGTTGTGTAGATCAGTATTAGACAAGATACGAATACCAATAAAAGGCACTTTATAAGCTTGAGCGACTAATGCTGCTGATGATGTTTCCATTTCTTCAACCGAGGTATTATATGTTTTATGGAGCCAGTTAATACGATCAACTTCGCGATTCCATTCATCTGCTGTACCAATAACACCCGTCACAACCTTGCCTTTCGTGTAACTGTTCGTCATGGTGGTCGCGATATGCAGTAAACCTTTGTCGGCAGCAAAATCATTATGTTCGACTAACTTACCTTGCTCACGTAAACGCATTGTGACGCTGAAATTCTGCCATTTTGTTGGTGCAATACCTTTTCCTTGTACGGTAAATTCTGATTTATATGCGCCCATGTTGAAACTGGTTTTACCTATTACTATATCACCACGTTGTAATTGTGGATCGTGGCCGCCAGCTGTGCCTTGGTTAATGATTAAAGCAGGTTTAAAGCGTTCAATAGCAACTGTAGTTGCCGCTGCAGCATTAGCAATTCCTACCTCAGTTCTTGAAACGACAATAGGGTAATCATTAATGGTTCCTTGCCAAAATGACCATGAGCCAATGGTGACTTTAGACTTTTCTTTTAAGGCTCCAATAAGTGTTGTGGTTTCTATATCCATTGCTCCCTGAATTAAGATGGGACCAGAGGTTGGCGTAGCTGCAATGCTCAATGGTGAAAGTACGATGCAGCAAAGTAGAAGACCACGTTTGAGTAATGACATGAATGTTCCTTAAAGAGAATAATTATGTGCAATGTAAATAAAGCAAACGTTTGCGTCAATATTTTTTAATCTAGTGATAGTTTTATTTATACATGATATAAATAAAACTTGTTACATATGAGTGGGTAAGATATTTTATGTAAGCGAAATATCGCTTTATTTTTGAGCTCAAGGAGTCATGGTATGAAAGTGAAGTTATTGGCTGTTCTTATTAGTGGAAGTCTATTTAGCTCTGGTGTTTTGGCTACAGAAATAACGTTAACAGAGATGGCTGAAAAGACATTTGATACTCTCAATAATATGCAAGATTTGGCTGAACAACCTAGCAATGTTATTGAACGTAATGGTGAAAAATACCTACAATATAAAGGCAAAGAATATTGGCTTAATCATGAAAATTCGCCAATATTTCCATTAAATGATGCTCATGGTGAATACAGCACAGCTTTCCCTTTTATTGGACCTGAGTGGGAATATGTTGCTTATAACGGCGGATTTTATTTATTGCACCGTGAATTCGGTGTAATGACACCTGAAGATACTGGATGTTATGTTGAATATATTCCAGCAGCTCGTGGCTCGCAACGTGATGATGGTAGCTATATCTGGGAATCAGAATTAGTACAACGTATGGTTACGTCAGATTGTGGCGATTTAGTAATGCCAACTATTTCAGATTTTAACGTTGACTCTGTCTCTGATGTTGGGGTTGAACTTGTCTGGAATGATAGTGCGACAAATCATGACTATAAAATTCAATTAACCTCTAGTAAACCAGGCGAATCATCAATTACTTACAATTACTCAGCAAAGCATTCTGGATTTTATATTGCTGATCTTGAACCAAATACTCAATATGAAGTAAAGCTGATTGAATGTAATCAACTTGGTTGTGATGAAAAAACGCTTTCTTTTAACACCTTAGCATCACGTTTAAGTTACAACGATAGCCGCAAAGCTGTTAATCATTTAGTAGGTAACTTAAAGGCGAATGTAGCATTAGCACAAACACATACCAGCGTAGCACCTTATGGTAATGATGAGCTCAAACATCCTAATTTAGTGATGAATCGTGAGAGCTTATTATTAGTAACACCTCAATCACGCAATGTTAATCAATTATGGGTTGATGTGGCATTAGATGGTGTGAGCATGGGACGTTTCCCAATGCAACCGCCAAGTGCATTACCTGATACAGATCAGCGTGAAACGAGCAAAAGTAAAGTGATGTTCTCTCACTATGCGTGGAGCTTGCCATTAAACTGGGAATGGATGAAACCTGGTTTATCATTGCAGTTTAGTGATAATCGCAATCGAGAAGGTGAATTAAGCCAAGATATGTTGATCTTTGGTGGTGCGCCAGAGTTAGTGATTCAAAATATTGATATTGGCATGTTAGTTGAGCCTCGTAATCAATATGACATGATCAATAATATGGAACAGCTAGCCACTGATTATTTCCAGAAAATTCCTGTTTCTAAAATGGTTATGGCTGATTATACCCCGTTACACCTTCGCAAAGTGACGCTGCCTAATGGTAAGGTTTATACCAAAGCGAGTGAGTATGAAACGCCGGGAGTGTATGCGGGTGATATGCGCGAATTCATTGGTAAACGTTTAGTCTCTCTTGGTATTAATAATGCAAACTTTGGTATTGTTGATACTGCTGGTGGTGATGCTAGTTGGCCGCGTCCATTTAGCCATATTACGGCACATAATAGCCGTGGTCGTTATTTAGCTAAAGATAAAGAGACAGGCGTTATTACTTCAAAAGTTGTCCAACATGGCTTAAGTGGCGGTGGCGGCATTGTAACCTTAAGTGGAACGCGTGGTAACGAGTGGTCACACGAACTGGGACATAACTTTGGTCGTGGTCATCATCCTAAAAATGCTTCGATTCATGATATGGAATCTGGCTGGGGTTGGGATGCGCGTTATAAACGTTTCATCGGTAATATCCATTGGTCGGATGCTGCAATTACAATGACCAATGAAAACAGCGGTGAAAGTGTACCTCCATTTGCTAATGAATTCCGCTTTATGCGTGAAGCAATGGGTGGTGGTGAGGGGGTATTAACGGGGCTGATCAGTAACTATACATTAGAACATCCAATAGCGACCCGTGTTACTCAAGATTGGTTTAATCGTTCTAATAATATGGATATTAACAGTCGCACGGGTTACGTTAAATGGGATCAAATTAGTCAACGTTATGTAGAATCAGAGACAGGTTTTGCCGCGGCTGAGCAGCAAGGTGTTCCTGTTATTACTGTACTTGGTATTTATGATCCAACAGAAAATAACCCGAGTCAGATTTATCCATTAATCTATTCAAATTACGGCAATTTATATGATTTACCGACGCCGAGTATTGTTACACCTCAGCGTGAAGGTTGGGTTGCAGTCACTGATGTGAGTGATACTGATCGCGATCAAACCGAATGGCATAAGATCAAAATAGATAATGAATGGCGACCACTATGTCAGTTTAGTTATACCAACAATAATGGTGAAATGGCTAATTTTGTGGGTTATGAAGATATAACAACATCTATATGTCGTGTGTCATCTGATATGTTTTGGTCGGTAAATAATGCGCGTGAAGTACCTGTTTCTGCGATTAATGATTATCAACTTTTAGCCTCTAAAGGTGAAGCTGTCGGTAACGTAACCTATATTCCAACGGCTGAATTAGGCGAGAAGACATTGTGTAGCTTAGATAAGTCAGGAACATCACATGACGGTGCTGGATTTATTGAAAATAATAAGTGTATGCAGATTGCCAACGTTAAACATACTAATGGCGCGAACTGGGCATATGCTAGTCATCAAGGTGGTATTAAGCAATATAGCTTGGCTTCACAAAAGCAATGCCAATTGATCGTTGAAGGTGAAAACGGCGACATTAATAATATTGCATTAAGTGGCTATCGACATAACAGTGGTGAAAGTAATAAATTCCATATCAATTTACCAATGAATAACCATCCTGCACGTATGAGTATTCAATGTGCATCAGTGTCAGGAACAGAATCAGTCCTTGATAGTGTTGTAACTCCACGTAATCCTGCGGTAGCTAATCTAAGAGGGCCTGTAATTGTAGGTCAAGAACACGGTTATAAAGTACTTGAGTCTGCAATTCCAGCTGGTTGGTTTGCGCACACTGAAGGGTTTAATCCTAAGACATTGTCAAATCGAGATCGTAATTCATTAGCAACTTTGAGTATGGGAAGTGAAAGGCCTAATGTTTGCCGTTTCCCATTAACTATAAATGGTGTTGAGCAAACCGTTCATGGTTATGTTGAAGACTTTGGTAACGGTGATTTCCAGTGTACTGGCGGCACTGAAATAACCGTAAGTGATGTACAAGGTGAACATCCGCTAGCTTCAATGATAAATCACTTTGAATGGATGTCGTTAAATAACCCTAAGCAAGTAGGACAACGGGTAAAAGCGGTTGAAGGGAATGATGCTAACTTATGTAGCATAATCCGTAGTGGTTTTTATGGTGCTGGTTTTATTAATGCAAGTGGGCAGTGTACTCAAGTGCCTGGTATTAAATGGTCTAATGGTAACCATTGGACATTCTCTAGTGGGCATGGACAATATAGCTACCAGTAACTTATTGTTAAATAGTTGATTTTAATATGCTAAAACCCTCAACCAACAATAAAGGTTGAGGGTTTTTTTAGTCCATAATTTTAAAAAATAAATTGGTAAAGAAATCCAGCACTGATAGCCATACCAAGAATAACTACTAAAAAGGCGATGATCATTTGATTTTTAAATATTGATTTAAGTAAAATCACCTCGGTTAAACTTGCACCTGCACTACCAATAATTAAAGCCATTACCGCACCTAATCCCATTCCTTTTGCAGCCAATGCAGCACTTAATGGAATAACTGCTTCAGCACGAATATAGAGTGGAATACCAATGATAGCGGCAATAGGAATAGCAAATGGATTATTTTCACTTGCAACTTTAGCCACAAATTCTGTTGGCATAAAACCATAAATCATAGAGCCTAAAGCTATACCACCAATTAAATAAGGTAATACTTTTTTGAAATCAACCCATGTTGATTGCCAAATCTTAAGCCATTTGTTTACTTGTTTTGGTGTTGAACTACAGCTTGACCCACAGCATGATGGTTTAGGTTCACTGTATGCTTCGTCTTTGATGTATTTTTCAAAACCTAATTTTTCCAGTAAATAGCCTGCAATAATTGAGACACCCATTGCTATTACAAAATAAAATACTGTTACTTTTATGCCAAACGTCACTGCAAATAACCCAATAATGATGGGGTTAAGCAGTGGGCTAGCAAATAAAAATACCATCATAGTGCCAAATCCAGCTTTCGCTCTTAATAATCCTTTTAAAAATGGAATCGTTGAACATGAGCAAAAAGGAGTAATTGCGCCTAATAAACCTGCGATAAAATAGCCTTTACCATTTTTTCCGCTAAGAATGGATTGAATCTTAGCGGGTGGAATATACACCTGTAATATGCCAACTAAATAACTAATAGCAAGAAACAGTACTGTTAGTTCAATGGCAAGAAACCCAAACATATGTAAGGTATTGGATATCATCTCTGATGTAATTGTAAACATATTAATTCTCTATATTTCTAGTATTGTCGAAATATAAGATCAAAAGACGCTGGTGTCAAAAAATATTTCGATATATATGGAAATATTTTTTGCTATATAAAGTATTAAAGCGTTAACATTATGAAAATAAAGCTATTAATTACGATTGTTGCTCATCAATACAGCATTCATCTTGTAAAAAACTAATGACACTGGCTAAAGCATCATATTGTGCGACACAAAAAAGTGTACGCCCTTCACGACGTTGAGTGAGTAATCCTGCTGAAGCAAGGCTAGAAATATGGTGGGAAAGGGTTGAACCAGGAATCGCCAGTTGTTGTTGAATATCCCCGACAGCAATGCCTTGGTAGCCCGCTTTAATGACGCGTTTAAAAATAGTTAAGCGAGTCGGGTGGCCTAATTCTTTAAGTGATTTGGCAATTTGGTTGATATCTATTTGATGACATGTCATATCAAAGCTGACCTTTTTTATTGGTTTTTATTTCTGTTATTGTCGAAATATAACGAACTCTGATGAAAAAAGAAAGCAAACAGAAGCTTCGATTTATCTACAATTATCACAGTAACAATATCTACAGTCATTTATTCTATCTTAAATCACTCATAATCGTTGCTATATACATTTAATAGCATCAATCCATAGCGCTAATAGAAGATATAATGACCAAAAAAATCATATTAGATACAGATCCTGGCATTGACGATGCAATGGCAATTTTATTTGCTGAAGCACATCCTGATATTGAATTGGTTGCACTTACAACTGTTTTTGGTAATGCAACTATTGAAAATGGCACTCGTAACGCGTTGTACCTTAAAGAAAGATTTAAAATGGCTGCGGATATAGCTAAAGGGGCGAGCCAACCTTTGTTTCGTAGCCCTGTGGGTCCGACAGAAGTTGTGCATGGCACTACAGGCTTTGGTGATTTTCATGTACCAGATAACGTTAGTGGTCAGCTAGACCCACGTCCTGCTTACCAATATATTATCGACACAGTAAAAGCACATCCTCATGAAATTACGTTGGTGGCTGTAGGTCCATTAACCAATCTTGCTTTAGCTTTGGAAGCTGCACCAGAAATAGCTCAATTAGTTGCTCAAGTTGTGATTATGGGGGGCGCATTTGGTGAAAATGATCATCGAGGTAATGTTACTCCTTATGCTGAAGCTAATATTCATGATGATCCCCATGCCGCAGACCGCGTATTTTGTGCGCCTTGGCCTGTTACTATCATTGGTCTTGATGTTACTGAAGAAAGTTTCTTTAGTGCTTATTATCTTGACCAATTACGGCATGATGCTGCTGATGTGGGTCAATTTATTTTTGATATCAGTCGGTATTACTTACGTTTTTATTCGCAAAAAGTGGGGCTTGATGGCTGCCATGTACACGATCCGTCCGCCATTGCTTATGTGATTGATCCTGAATTATTTATAACTCGAAAAGGGGCTGTACGTGTCGTTTGTGAAGGGCCTGCAAGTGGTATGACAATTCAGAAATTAGATACAAGGAAATACCAAACTGATGAATGGTCATCAATGCCAGCTCAAGATGTAGGTATTAGTGTTGACGCGGCACAATTGTTAGACTTGTACCAAAAGACCCTTATTGATTATTCTCATAATCAATAAGATAAGCTGGGATATTAGTATAATAATAAAGGCTATTTATAATGGTGATAGCCTTTTTATTCAGACTGTTTATCACTTATAATCAACACAATACCTGACTTGTATAAAGTCATTAGGAAAAACAACTGCTTGTGTTTGTTTTAACGTTATATCATTGTTTATTTTACCAAACAGCGGAATACCACTACCTAATAGGATAGGTGCGCGTGTGATCGTGATGTCACTGATCAACTGTTGATTAAGAAAGGCTTGAATTGTCATTCCACCATCAATGTAGGCATGCTGATATCCTTCATTGCTTAAATTTGAAACTAAAGTATTTATATCACCCGCATATATTTCGACTTTATTTTGTAGATTTTCGGGCGCTTGGGTCAAGGTCGTACTTAAAATAATCATTCGAGTATCACCATAAGGCCATTGTTCTGGAGATAGATTCATATTTGAAATAACTTCCATACATTTACGCCCCATGATGATACAGTCAACCGAAGCAATATATTGATTAAACCCCATATCTGCCTGATCACCCATATCCGTATTTAGGTTACCGGCCGTTTGTAGCCAATTGACTGAGCCATCTTTTCTAGCAATAAATCCATCAACACTCGTTGCTATAAATACAGAACATTTCATTGTTTATTCTCTTTGATATACCGTTAAATATATTAAAAATTTTAACATCATATGTAATAGCGAGCAGTAATTACTGTGTAAAATTGTATGAATTATTTAGAAATAATACTGATGAGTGATAAAATAATAAAAAGTTCAGTATTTAAATCATTGAACTTTTTATTATTATTCGATGAGATATAAAATTGATTGTTAGTTAACCGTTTATTATTTTTGTTATGGTGTCTTTATTATTGCGGCCATTAGCAAAAATAACCCCACCAATATGGATAAACATAAATCCTAAGATTCCCCACCATGATAGTTTATGGAATGCTTTGCATTGCGCGTAAAAAATAAAGTCATGGTCTAAAAAGTGAATAACTAATCCGGTTATTACGACGCCGGCTAGGAATAAATAAAATGCAATATATAATAACCCTTGGAGGCGATCGTGTAAGCTATTATTTTCAAATGGGTTAGGCATAAATACACCTACTTTTTTAGTATAAAATACCCGTAAAAGTACTAATATGCCAACGATATAACCTACAATATAATGCCATTGAAACATTTCATTTCGAATAGATTTTGCAATGGTAATTGCTTGTTGTTGGGTAATAGCCAGGTTATCTGTTTTTAATCCAGATTGAATAAGTGCTGCTATATTTGATTTATCCATCCATGTCGAGCGTAAAAAGATAGTTAATAGAATGAAAAGAATAGAAAAAGCCAATAACCAGTGTATTAAACGATGTAGTTTTGGAAAGTGAACTTGCGTAGTCATAAATAAACCCAACAATGATAGTATTCCTTGATGGTATCATAGATATGGCGATGTTTGCTGAATGTCTTCTCGCTATTTACACGTCGAAAACTAAGTAATGAATGATAATTTACTTTAGATTACTACTATCTACTGATATAAAATATATTTATATTAAGGTTAATGAAAAAATAAAATATCCTGTTTTTTATTACATCTTAATATTAACGTTATCTTTTATCTATTTTGGTGATTGTTTTATGGTTATTTATGTGTTTTTGGTATATATTAATCCAAAATTAATGATATTTAAATAGATTGTAGTGATAATCATATGCATGATAACGTATTTTTTATGTATCAGCCTAAATATTATAATGACTTATTGTTTGGATATGAGGCATTATTGAGAAGTAATATTAATGGTGGTTTAGTTTTTCCTGATTCTTTAATTTATGATGGAAATAATAACTTTGATTATTTTGTTATTAATAGTGTTCTAGATAGTTTGTCAAAAATATCAGATGAAGATGTGATAGATAAAATAGTTTCTATTAATGTTAGTGCTAAATTCATGTCAGATCAAATATTATTGAGTAAAATAAATATAGATATTATTGAAAAATTAAATTTAAATATTGAACTAGAAATATTAGAGAGTGATAAAATCATAAATTTTGATATCTGTAATAATAATATTACTTTATTAAACTCTATTGGCATTAGTGTGAGTATTGATGACTTTGGAAGTGACTATTCTTCAATTAGACGTTTAATAAATCTGCAAAATATTAGTTTTATAAAAATTGATAAAGAGTTCATTGATGACATTGAAAAACATCCGTCATTACTTCAATCAGTCAGAATTTTATTTGAGTTTATATGGAGTCTTAATTTCAAAATTCTTGCAGAAGGTGTAGAAAAAGAAACAACCTTAGCATTACTTAAATCGCTTGGTGTTGAATATTTTCAAGGTTTTTATTTTTCTAAGCCGTTACGATTAGAAAATGAGGTATACAGATTAGAATTTTAATGGAATTAGTATGAAAATGATTACCAAACCGTAATTTTCTTTGTTTATTTCTGTTATATAGGTTCAAGCTGAGTAAATATGATGCATACCATCCCTTTGTGAGATAATTTAATTGATAAAAATTATGGATGGCAGATAATGGTATACTAAATATTCCATATAAGAATCAACGGTGTGACAAAGTCAAATATCTCTCTTAGTAATCATGCTAAGCTAATTTACCCAGATAGTCTTGCAGGTAAATATTCACCATTATGGCGCTATCGAGTAAAATTTATTCTTCGTGCGATGTACTACCATAAAGCTTTCCAGCATATTACCTCTGAAATAGATCCTTCTTTGCTAGATACTTTATGCCAACGTAACCTTCGTTTTTTAGAAAAGCCATTCCGTCCTTATGTAATTTATGGAACAAATTCTATTGAACGCGCAAAATTTGTTGTAGAGCATTTTAAGTTTGTCTCTCAATTACCTGAACATATTCGTAATGGTATCTACAGGGATAGTAACGGCTTAACATTATGTAGCTTTACTGTAGATGATGTTGATTACTGTTTTAAGTTAGCATATTACTCTCGTTATCAAAAAGAGGGTGATATGAGCTTAACGCTCTTTAATGATGTTGATGAAAATTTTTATACCCTGACATTTGCGATTCGGAATGTAAAAGGGAAGCGTCAATTAGTGATCGGTGGTTTGCAAGGCCCTGCGAGTAGCCCTGAAAATAACCAAAAAATAAAATTACTGACTAAAGCATTATTCGGACAACGTCCAAAAGATTTAATGATTAAAATGGTCACACTGCTTGCTAATGCTTGGCAGGTAGACACACTGCTTGCTATAAAGAATAGTGCTCATACCTATTCAGCAAAGCGTTATGCTACTGGAAAAATCAAGATGGATTACGATAAGCATTGGTTAGCATTAGGCGCAACTGAGTTTGATGAGCATTTATATCAACTAACGCTTGAAGATATTCGTCGTAATCCCGAAGATATTTCACGCCCTAAACGTGCAATGTATCGTCGACGCTATGAATGGCTAGATAATACAAAAGTGTTGATTGAGCAGAATCTAAAATAATTAGATGTGTTAATTTATCTGTTATTTATTAGATGACACTAACAAACGGCTACCTCTTCAGGTGGCCGTTTTTTGTTATGTCTATAGTGTAGTGGCTTCTCATACGTCCGTAATATATTTCGCGTCTAGACATATAAACATAGGACAGCCATAAGTTTTATTAGATGCGATGGAATTTTAAAGTAAAGATATGGGTGTCCTGTGTTTTAGTGTTTTTATTGGTAATTTTATTACTTGGTTGAATACCACCAGTCTGGCATTATGCGCCCAAGAATACCGTCGTCAGTAAACGGTACCGAGAGTGTGAAGGTAGTCAGTGATAGAAAACAGCCAACAATTAAGTAACCATTATGATGAACACGGCTACTTTGTGATTAGAAATTATTTCGATGAAGCTCAGATTTCATTGCTTAGAAAAGTGGTGTTGAAATTCCATGAATTGTGGAAAGCAGACAATACAGAGTTTTATCATGAAGAAGCATTTAATTCGTCTTTAATTACGGGCAGTGAATATTTACCCATCGATGATAGAACGGTACTTTTTGACTTCATCAGCTCCAAAAAGATCATGGATGTTGTTGATACTGTGATACCTGAAAATCCTGCATTTATGAATACACAACTGTTCTTCAACCCCGTAAATCCGCAACAAAAAGACTTTTGGCATCGTGACTGTCAATATGATTATGATCTTAAAGACCAAATGAAAGTCATATTAGAAACGCAAGTGTTACATCTTCGCGTGCCTTTATTTGATGAGCTTGGTATGGAAATTATTCCCGGCACACACAAGCGATGGGACAACGAAGAAGAACACAATGTTCGCCAAGAAGAAAATGGTAAAGTAAGCTATGACAGCATCTCTGGTGGTAAAAAAATTGGATTAGCTGCGGGTGACTTATTGGTGTTTTCAGCCGATATGATCCACCGTGGGTTGTACGGTTTAGATCGTTTAGCATTGGATATTTTGGTCTTTGACTCAGCAGCTGATTATGTCGATTACGTTGATGATGATTGCTTACCGCCTCAATCAATATTGAATAAGATTGCTGATCCAAGGTTATTTCTCAACACCTTGCACTTAAAATCAATGGTGTGTGCTTAAAAAAAAGATAGGACAGCCATAAAATTTATTAGATGTGACGGTTAATAATAACCGTCAATATTTATTATGTCGTATACATACCCATCTATTTTAAATAGAGAATACAGTGCCACCCCCCGTTATTCCCTACAGTGAATGCCCGCGAGGGCGATAGGGAATCTAGTTAAAGAGTAAAGATATGGGTGTCCTGTGTTTTCTCGGTGTTTTGCTAAAATTGTGATTACTTAACATTATTTCTATTTATTTATGTCACTATATCATCATGAGTTGTGGGGCTATAATTTCAACTCAGGTAGCTAAAAACACACAATCTTGTAAGTTTATTTATATTGCGCCATAACGAAATAAGAAAGGGAATCTTTATGTTATATCAAATGATGGTACTAATACATGTAACAAAGAAGAAAAGCTACTGTACTGGAAATGAACAATTCTTACTGGCAACTTCTCGAGAAAATCTTTTTGAAATAATTACAAATCCTAATCGTCACGGAGAACAAACATCAACGTTTAACCAAAAATTTAGACCGTTATTTGATAAAAATCCTAACGAATTAGCGTTTGTACTCTTTGAAGGCGATAGTCGGGAAATTGTTGAATCTAAAGCTCGTGATTTTGCTGATGGAAGAGTCTGTAACAATAGGACAGAAGCTCAAGGAGACCCCCAAAAACATTATGATGTGCTAAAAAGTACACTGAACCCTGTGATAATTAAATAAAAAGATGGACAGCCATAAAATTTATTAGATGTGACAGTTAATAATAACCGTCAATATTTATTATGCCGTATACATACCCATCTATTTTAAATAGAGAATACAGTGCCAACCCTCCGTCATTCCCTACAGTAAATGCCCGCGAGGGCGATTGGAAATCTACTTACAGCGTGTTGAAATTTCAAAAATAAAGATATGGGTGTCCTGTGTTTTTTCATTACTGGTCTAATGAGGTAAACGCGCATGCGCACTATACAAATGTTATAAGCCTTATGTTTAGCATTTTTTGCATATACATTTTGTATATGATTGAATGGAAAGGGATTATTAGATAACTGTAAATATTATGGAACAAAGTAAGAAAAAACCACGAATTAAGCTTTTTAGTTGGATTGCTGCACTTTACATTGCACAATTTATGGTAGATAAAGTGATCTTTGATATCCCTAAGCCTATGATGGACAAGGATATTGAATTTTATCAGCCTAAAAGTGACTTAGATTCTAACTTGCGAAATATGAATTTATATATTCATGATAAAGATTTGATATCGGAGCTTAGTATAGAAACTGGGAAAAAAACCGTTAATGATGAATATATGGTCATTTTGCGTGAATACCATAGCCAAATGTTAGAATTGTATAACCTTATATCTTCCAAGCCTGTTCTAATGTCGATTGAGAAGATGTCTGATAATATCGTTGCATCTCTTAAATATACTAATTCAGATCAGTGTTTATTCATTGATGATTCAAAAGATATATATAATAAGTTAGTCCAAGAATATCCTTCACTAACTGAAAGGTTAAGCCAAAGACCAGATGCTATTATGCGTATACATCAGAGAATATATAGTGTTAAGCCGGAAAAGAATGAAAATGGTGAGTACAACGTCGATGGAATGGTTGAACGATTGGAGATTATTCGAGATCTAATGCAAGATCCATACTTAGCCGTAAGAAAAGACAATACTGAAGCGTTGCAAGAAATTAACCAGTTCCTAGTTCGTTTCGATGATCTTCATGCGGTCTATACTCGCTGTGCTAAAAGTTATAATAGTGAAGTGAAGAATATGACAGATATCAGGGGCGTCGTTAGCTTCCTTACCTTCATAGTATTAACTGTACTCGTTTATCGTAAAGAAATTCTCAGCTAACAATGTAGCTGTCGGCTTATAACAGATAAGGATATGTGTCGCGCAGCCGACACCTATCCGAAGTGTTGGACAAGCCCGAGCAAACCTTATATAAGTAAATATTGCGAATGTCATGAAGGGTGGTGCTGAAAAGAAGTCGAGCGTTATCCTTGGCAAAAAGATAGAACACCTATAAATTTCATTCAATAGCGATGCTATATTTACGATAAAATTAAACGTACTTCATTGGTGTCTTTAAGGCTCAATTACACGTTGAGTAGATCACGGATAGCTTCGTTCCTCGACTTCCGAGATGACGGATATTTAGCTGAGAGAATGCTATACCCATAAATCCCCAATCACCGACTAAAAAAACGGCCACCCAAAGGCAGCCGTTAATATTATAAGTAGCAATAATCAGCCTTAACGAAGATCATCAGTAACAGCAAGCACTGCTGCTAGGGTGTCATGACCAAAGCCAATACTACGCTCTGGAGACCAACCGTATAGGCTATCTGGCTGATTGTTATGATCTTTAAATGGCATTTCAACAGTGTAAGACAAGCAGTTGAATTGCTCACCCACCCAGTTTGAAGCTACTGTTAGGTTCGCTTCGCCGGGCTTATCTTTGCCGTAGCCGTGTTCGTCTTGGAATTCTGGCGTTACTGTTAATAACGCTTGTTTGAATTTATTTTCAAGATTTTCAAGGCGCGCATCGTATGATGGAATGCCTTCAGAACCAGCAACGAAGTTAAATGGGATTGCCTCATCGCCGTGAATATCGAGGAACATATCTACACCAGTTGCTAGCATTTTCTCACGTACGTAGAAAACTTCAGGGCTATTTTCTAGTGACGGTGTTTGCCATTCACGGTTAAGGTTTACACCGATTGCATTTAAGCGTAGATGACCACGTGCGCTACCATCTGGGTTCATGTTAGGCACAACATAGAATACCGCTTTATTTAATAGGGCACGACCAACAGTGTCAGTTTCATCTAACAAACGTTGCACTAAGCCTTCAACAAACCATTCAGCCATGGTTTCACCAGGGTGTTGACGTGCAATTACCCAGATTTTTTTCTTTGGTGCTTCTTCGCTATCAGCGGCGTGTTCATCACCGATCACCAATAGGCTTACATCGCGATTATCAAGAGTATGGCCTAATGTTTCTAGGCGGCAGTTGTAATGGCTTTGTGCAAGGTGCAATAGATCTTGATGACGATCGTAACTGTACGGTGCAAAGTAAGCGAAGTACATTGATTCATTTTCAGGAATAACAGTGAACGTTAAGTTGTCACCATCAAATTCTGAAGGAATACGGAACCACTCTTCACGATCATAAGAAGCTACAACATCATAACCATTCCAACCTTCAGGGTAGGCTGAGTTAGCTAGATCTAATAACTTGATAGTATGCGGCTGTTGAGCTTCTGATTCTAAACGGAAGTGAAACCATTGATGTAGTTCAGATTGGTTATCGTTAGGAATACTAAGTTGAATGTCGTCTTTGCTCTCAGCTTTAACAACATTGATGCTACCGCTTTCGAAGTTACTGAAAATTTTCATGAGGGTTACTCGTTATCTTTATAAGTATTGATTTAGGCTATCACAAACCACCACAATCGATAATGATTTTTGTTCATCAAAATAAGGTTTCATTGTTAGGTTGAGTGAATAATCATCAATGGTGCTGTGTCGTGTGATAGATCGATAAAGATCGTGATGATAAGTTGATTTTAAAAAATGCATAGATTGTATTAAAACAGCTATTAAACAACATTGATGTGATTAAGTTGGCTTTTGCAGTGATAACTTATGCACTGGTGGTTACTAGAATCCATTTTGTGCTGCTGGTGATTTTGAAAACCATGTGTTATTGATATCTGTTTTAAACATGTGTGTGGTAGCTACACCAAATGAAAACCTTACACCAACAGATTATTAAGTACATGCGCTTGTTTCATGTACTGCGTATTATTATCGCTTGTATCATTGCTTTTTCAGTCGACATTATTTTTAAATTACCCTATGGCACATGGGCACCAATTACTATTATTGTTGTGATGTCAGCTAAGTATTCAGGTGAAGTGTCAGATAAAGCCAGTCAACGAATACTTGGTACCACTATTGGGGCAATTTTAGGCCTGTCGTTGTATTTTTTTCCTGTCGATAATGTTTATTGGCATTATGGCTCATTGATTGTAATGCTCAGTGTGTCGCTTTACTTTACTCTAGGAAAATACTCCTACAGTGCGATTTTAACTTCAGTGACATTGGTGTTGGTTGCAGGTAGTGGCCCCGGGGATTTACATATTGCATTATGGCGTACGACTAATGTGCTATGGGGTGGGTTAGTGGCGATCATTGCGAGTCAATATTTGTTTCCGGCTAAAGCAACCGATCATTTCAAATTAGCCTGTGGTGATTTCTTACGCTTATTTCATCAAAACTATTCTGAGCATAATGCGCTGGTTAATAGTGATGATGCTTATCGTGAAATACCGTTATCTCAATTACGACAAACATTAAATAAAATCACTTCATTAGAATCAAGTATTGGTCATGAATCTCCTGCAATGAAATTACCCGTTAAAAAAGCAATTGCTTGCCAGGTAAGAATGTTTAATTTATTTGAGAATATTATTCAGACGCAATGGCGACATCAATACAGCAAAGAAAAAGTACAAGAAATACGGGCTTTATCACAAGCAAAAGAACAGTTATCACTAATGTGTGAACAATGTGGTGAAGATTTATTATCAGCTCAAAAGCCTTTAATGGTGATCAATAAAAGTCAGCTAGAGATTTTGGCGTTATATCCTAAATTAGCCCCAAGTGCAGATAGTCGAACTGACATCAGTTATTATGGTTATTTATGGCTTAATCGAGAATTGGCACGTCAGGTTGCAGAATTATCTGAATATTTGTGCCAATTTGAAACGATTAAGAATGATATGCATTAGATAACGCGGTAACGTTTATTTCATTTCCGAATAATAAGCCGCAATATCAGCCAGATCTTGTGTGCTTAGATTTTGTAGCTGACCTTTCATCATGCTTGCCATTGGGCCTTTACGCATGTCATTAGTGTAAGCCAGCATTGCATCATACAGGTATTGCTGTTGTTGACCGGCAAGGTTGGGATAATTTGGTTGTGGGGCAATGCCATTACTACCATGGCAGAAGCGGCAACTTGGTGTTTTTATTTCTCCTTTGCTAGCATCACCTTTTGGCATAGCGTAAGCATTAGTGCCGATTGCACTCATGAGTAGTATAGCGGTTGTGATAGTGCGAAAACCGTTAAATAGGTATGTCATTATAAGCCATTCGTTGTAAAAATTATGATTATTAGTACAAAACGATACCATAACTAATCAATGGCTTAATCTGTATTTTAAGGTAAATAGTGTAACAATAAATGTCATAGGAAATTACAATTGATACCTATGAGGATTGATTTTATTAACTATCAGGATTGTCTCGTACTCGAATAAAGCGCGCAAAACGAGGGATTCCATTATCGGTATAGCCGTTGTAACGGTATTGAATCGTTGTACCTATCGCTGGTGGTGACTGTCGCTGTTGGTCGTTAAACCCTGATCCAATTTTAAAAGTATTATTAGAGGCTGTTTTTACCCAAACAGAACCCATCATACCTTGGTATTTACCATTGCCTTCTTCATAGCCAATAATTATTGCTTCTGCATCGTGATGATTTTTGAGTTTTAATAAATGCTCAGTTCTGCCAGACGTATAATTATTAGATTTATGGTGCAGCATTAAGCCTTCTCCATCATGACTGCTAATAATATCGAGCCATTGCACTAAGATTGCTAAATTATCGAGTGACTTGTGTTCAACCCATTGTAAATGCTTTAGTGGCTGGTTGTTTTGATCGCGTTGTTGCTCTATTAATGCTTGTAATTGATGGTAACGCTCGCTAAATGGTGCACTGTTATGAGGAAGATCAAACACCATATAATTGACAGTTTTCCATGCTTGATGATCAGGTTTATCATCAAGCACAATACGTGTTAATGCTTGAAACTGACCACGTTCAATCCACAACTCGCCATCTAATGGTGTGCTTGGAAAGTTGGCATAAAACCATGTTGGTGCATGAATAATATTGCCTGTTTTCGTCAGCAGTTGTTGTCCATCCCAATAGGCACGAACGCCATCTAATTTTTCGCTTACCAAATAATCAGTAACCGTGAAAATATCATGAATTTGATTGTCATCACTATAGTGTGCTGCATTTAATTGATCATTGGATAAGGTTTTAGCCAGCATTAATTGGGGTTGTGCCGCAGCAAGAGGAAAACTTAACGACAAACCGATTAAGGCTGCAATAGGGGTTAAATTCTTATTAAAATATTGAAATTTAGAACTATCATGACAATGTGACAGTGGCTGATATTGTAGTAAAGGCATGATATGTATTCCTAGTAAGCACAAGAGGTATAACAGTAAATAAATGCCACTAACGGGTAAATTATAATGATCTACTTTTAGTGATGTTTGTGCTGACGTTAGAGTTACCGAATGTGAATCAAGTTACAGTTACATAATTTATGTGTCAAAGGTGCTAAATAGGAATGCATTATGTGAGTGTTAATTATGGCTGAAATGATCAAAAAAAATCACTTATTGACTGTGTTTATTGACGCGCTAAGGTAAAATTCTGTCACTATTGAATTCTTTATGTGGCCTTTGTTGTAATGCAGTCTTCTTTATCACGCTTTTTTACTCGAGCTAATCAGTTCCTTATTTCTAAAAATATCACTATTTCTTTTCATTGCTATTTTATTCATGCAATGAGCTTTATGGCACTAGGTTTATTTTCATCACTATTGATTGGCTCTATTTTAAATACGATTGGGATTAAATTTTCTATTCCGCTATTGAGTGATGTCTTGTGGCCAATTGCAAAACAAATGACGGGGCCAGCCATTGGTGTGGCTATCGCTTATGCCTTAAAAGCGCCGCCGTTAGTTTTGTTTTCATCAACGATTGCAGGTGCAGCAGGTGCGGCGATGGGTGGGCCTGTTGGTGCTTATGTCGCCAGTATTTTCGCTGCTGAATGCGGTAAATTGGTTGCAGGTGAAACAAAGGTTGATATTTTAGTGACACCTGCAGTAACTGTATTAGTAGGCGTTATGGTTGGCAGTTGGATTGGCCCACTAGTGGGGGCTGTGATGACTCAATTTGGGCAATTGATTATGTCTACCACTCAACTACAACCGTTGTTAATGGGAGCATTAGTCGCGGTATTAATGGGCATGGCATTAACATTACCTATTAGTAGTGCCGCGATTGCTATTATGCTGAGTTTAAATGGTTTAGCTGCCGGTGCGGCAACAGTCGGTTGTGCTGCACAAATGGTAGGGTTTGCGGTCATGAGTTATCGCGTAAATGGTTGGGCAGGTATTTTTGCTCAAGGACTCGGTACTTCGATGCTACAAATGCCAAATATAGTTAAGAATTATAAGATTTGGATCCCTCCGATTGTGGCTTCTGCAATACTTGGTCCCATTGCGACTGTTGTGTTTCACATGGAAAATACGCCACTTGGCGCTGGAATGGGGACATCAGGATTAGTCGGGCAGATTCAAACAGTAATCGCAATGGAACAAACGGGTCTAAGCAGTAGTTATATTTACGGGTTAATTGTATTAATGCACTTTATTCTACCTGCGCTGATCACTGTTATTGTTGCATATATTATGCGCCGCCAAGGGTGGATAAAAGACAGTGATCTGGTGTTAAAATTAGGCTGATAACTGTTGTTAATTATGAGTCATACTCGTTATTGGCAATGATACTGATCATTAACGCTTTGCTAATGTCGTTATTTGTTGTTCAGCACAACGAAAGAAAGCATTGGCTTGGCGTTGACTTGCAATAAAAGTGAGTGGGTTTAATCCTTTAATATGTAACTTTGTACGGTAGCTGTGTGCTTTAAAGGCTTCGGCAAATTGTTGTGGGCTGATATTATTAACATCATTTGCAATCGTTGTTGTATAAATAACAGTTTTATCGTCTACGCGCTTAAATAAATTGTGATCCACGACATAATTAAACTTTTGATGTGATTCGATATTATCCATCGCATGTTGGGTTAATTCTCCTCGAGATGGCGCTTGCAGATTGTTGAGATGATAGACTTTAATGTCATAATGGTTATTTCTATTGGTCGACATGGTTAATACAATATTATCTTGCAGGCGTTGTTCTTTGACCGTGAGTGTACATTGTGTTTCGGTTTGACTATAGGTTGAGTTTTCAAGCAAAGGTAATGAAAATGCCGACACAGTTAAAAAGATTAATGGTGTGATCATAAAAAGTACCTTTGCTTATATTGTGTATTAAAACCAACTAGTTTAATCCTAGTTTGGTTGGATTATTTTTATTGAATAATCTCACAAGATATTATGGTTGAAACACATTATTAATATTGAGAATCGACCGAGAATTTCTCTGAATTTATTAATTATTAAAGTTTTTTTCCAAAGACATAACATTATTTGATAGGGAGTTAACAATTTATCATCAGTAAAATGTTAATCTCATCAATAGTTAAATGTATTAGTTGTTCTTAATCCGAAAAATAAAATGGAGAAAGTGATTATGTCTACTACAACAAGCAAAACCCCTTTGTTATTCTCTCTTTTAGCGCTTATTGCTGGTGGCGTTATTGGTTGTGGTGTCGGAATGAAAATTGAAAAAAGCACCAGTGCTCCAAATTTATTGACTTGTCAGCAGAATGTACAGTCACAAACAGAAAAGCTTAAAAAGAGTGAACAACAAAATCAATTGTTGGTTATAAATAATGAAAAGCAAAGTCAGCAGTTAGAACAAACAACAAAAGACTTAACGGCAATGACGGAATTAGTGGATAAGCAAAAAAAGGAATTTTCAGCTCAATTGACTTTACTTACCGAGAAAAAACAAAAATTGGCAGCAACCAAACAAAAGTTGGAAGTAACCAAAAAGAAATTGAATACTGAAGTTGTTAAGTTAAAAACAGCCACGACCAAGCAACAAGTGGTTATTGATAAATCTCAGCAGTATTTTAAACGCCAAGCTGAAATGCAAGCCAATGTTAAAGCTACGCAAGCCAATATTGCAGAGTTAAAACAAGCGGCAAAAGGCTTTAAAAAAGCATGTGATGAATTTAAATCAGGTAATAGCTGGAATTGGGTCTCACAAAAAGATTGTGATAACTATGATCAGCAATTGGAATTATTAAAAGATAAGCAAGCGTTATTAAATTCTCAACAGCAGGCATTAACGGTCATAAATGCTGAAATTGGTAAAAAATAAAGTGGATTTTATGTAGGTTATCAATAATAAAAGTAGCTGTGTTAGCAGCTACTTTTATTGTTATTGGAGGCTATTTTATATTGTGGCCAATAGGGCGAGCAAGTGACGTTGGAAAACCACGTTCAGCCGCTAATTTTTCTGCATAAGTCACTATATCGTGTAGACTTAGCAGCTGAGATACGGGAAATTCGTTTTCGCGAGTTTGTAGTATAGGTTGTGAAATTAAATTCAATGCTGCTAACTGATCAACAATAGCATCAGCAACAGATAATGCAGATGATGCTTTCACAATTTCAGAGCGCGCATAGCGCTGATGAGAATAAGAAACATCGGCAGCGCGTAATGTTGGATCATTTCCAGGTATTTGTTGCGCGCCAAATAATGGCTTTCCACCCACTGTTGCTTGTTCAAAATGATTCACAAACTGCGCCATGTGATTAATTGCGCGTTGAGTGCGTTGTTCAATCTCTGGTTGTGACCAATGTTGCTGCAATTTCTCTTTAAATGATGCATCTAGCTGAGGCTGAGCACTGGTTGCATTTGATGACACTAATCCATTTTTAAACAGTGTGATGTCTTGTGTCATGCCATGTAGCTGAAAATAGCCATCAGGGTATGGGGTTAATTGTGCCATACCATTAGGTGTACCACGCTCACCATGAAAAATCACTTCTGGCCATTGTGCATCACATTGTGACCAGTGAGTAATATAAGCCGCTTTAAATTCAACCATGCGCTGACGTGGAATGTGCGCTAAATCATCAATGGTACCGGTACGGTAACCGCCAGCATTCACTAAATAATCAACATTAACTTGGTGTGGTTGATCCGTAGAATCTTGATAATTTACTTGCCAGCCAGTGCCTTGTTTACATTCGACTAAAGAAACCACTTTGCTATTGGTATGCACATGGCATTGTGTCAGCTTATTTAATGCGAGGGTTAAAGTGGCTGCAATTCTAAAGACACTTAAACCATATTCTTGCACCATGACTAATGGATATTTGAACTGATCTAAATTAATCGATTTAGCGACAGGGATCATCCATTGATCGGGTGTTAGGGGATGTTCAGGGTTTGCTTGTAATGCGAGGAGCTCTAAATCATGACGTTGATATAGTTTAAAGTAATCTTTTGGCTCACCAAGTACAGCGTTTTTAGGATCTTGTTCGACAAGCGCTTGGTAAGTTTGTTGTAATAACGTCAGGCGGGGTAATAAGTCATTAGGGCTACCTGCATCACTACAGGGGATCGCTATAACGGTTGGTCTGATATTAGAGGTGTGGCGATAAACACGTAACGTATCAATAGATTGCTTGAGTAACGTTATGCATTGTTGATCTGATATTTCACGATAAAGATTACCACCTGCATGCAAGTGGCAAATTGGAGGACCATTAACTAGGCTTTTTCCTTCCTCAAAAAGTTGAACATTAATACCTTGTTCAGCTAATCGAAGTGCAATAGTTGATCCTGCTATGCCACCACCAATAATACCCACAGTTGTTGGTAAATTTGAGTCGGGCAAGGATGTCATTTTACTTTCAATTAAATTCATCATACTTGAACACGTAAATCAGCTAAAAACAACAAAAGGATTTATTTAATAAAGACATGAACAATAAATCCTTTGAATGGATAAGAGAAACTATTTTACGTTGTAATCGGGTAAAGAGAAATAGTAGTAAAATAAAATCCTATTAAAAGCCAATTTATTGCATTTGCGATAGGAATTATTTTTGTTGATGCTATGTTTAATTGTTTATTGATATGCGATGATTTTTGATTTTATTGTGTCTATTTTGTTATTTTATTTCGGTATGATTACTGTGTTTTATAGTGACAGCAGCAATGTTTTCTATACCTTAAAAAATATTATTTGTGTGATTTGAATAAATATAGAAAAACGATATCCAATTAAATCATTTATTATCATGAATTTACTGTTTTAATGTGTTGATGGTATTTATTTATTCTGGATTTTTATTTTTTCTTTTGCTAAATTTAATTTTGTTTTTTGAACTTAAAGATAAAAATATGGTCGTGAATTATATTTTTATGTTGAGACATCGAAAAACAGCAGTAGTGGTAACAAATATAATAAAGGATAAATAATGTCTAAAATGAATCTAGTAGTTTTACCTCTTGCACTTCTTGTTTCAGGTGCAGTAAACGCGGCAACAGAAAACCCATTCTATGCGGGTGCTCGTGCTGGTGGTGTTCATTATTCTGATTTCGATGCGAAAACAGGCGATCTACACTCAAACCCAAATCAATCTCTTTCAATCGATAAAGATGATTTTGCTGGTGGTATTTTCATGGGTTACAACGTAACACCATGGTTTGCTGTTGAAACTGGTTACACTTGGTTAGGCGAAGTAACTCTTAAGAATGATGACCATCATGACGCTGGTAAAATTGAACAGCAAGTTATCGATCTTGTTGGTAAATTTACTTACCAAGCTACAGATTCTTTAGATGTTTACACTAAAGTCGGTGGTGCATGGCAGTTCTCTCGTTACAAAGATAACAACATTTCAGATCGTGACGACAGTTTAATCGCTACAGCAGGTCTTGGTGCTGAATATCACTTCACAAATGACCTTTCTGCTCGTGCTGAATACCAGTACTACCACGATATGGAAGTGAAGCCAGGCGATACTAAACTAAATTGGGATGCACACTACTACGGTGTGAGCCTTGTTTACGGTTGGGGTGCAGCAGCAGCTGTTGTTCCAGCAGTAGCTGAAGTTGTTGAAGCATCAACTGTTCAACTTGAGCCAATCTCTGCTGAAATGCCATTCGCATTTGATAGCAACGAGCTATCTGAGCAAGACATGCAGCGTCTTGAACCAATTGCACAGCGTCTTGTAAACTTCCCTGAGTCACAACTTGTTGTTATTGGTCACACAGACAGCACTGGTGCAGAAGCATACAACCAAAAGCTATCTGAAGAGCGTGCACTTACAGTTGCAACGTACTTAACACAACATTTCAACATCGACCCAAGCCGTGTATCTGCTGAAGGTCGTGGTGAGCTAGATCCAGTTGCATCTAACGATACAACTGAAGGTCGTGCTCAAAACCGTCGTGCTGATGTAACGACTCCTGGTTTTGAAATTGAACAAGCAGCAGTAGAAGCTGTTGCTCAATAATATTGTTTATTCAATATTAATCGATAAATAACTGTCGATAGTATTATAAAAAGCGCCTAATTGGCGCTTTTTTTATATCATAACTAATTGAAATTTTATTGGTTAATGATTTTTCTCAACAGCCGTTTTGAAGTGATTAACTTTATTAATTGGTATAGCTGAATGATATTATTAAAGTATCATTTTTCTGACTTAACCGGAGAGTGGTATCATAGTAATTAAATAAAACACTGGCTGTTACATATAATAAATAAGCGGAGAATATGATGGCGATTTGGCAACGACCGTTTACGTTAGCACTTTTTAATCAGACCTCTAAAAACACATTAGTTGAGCACTTAGGGATTGAATACGTTGCTGTTGATGATTCATCACTGTCAGCGACGATGCCTGTTGATTCACGCACGCATCAACCATTAGGTATGTTGCATGGTGGCGCCTCTGTCGTATTAGCTGAAACATTAGGATCATTAGCAGCAAACTTTGCCGTTAGTAGTGAATACTATTGTGTGGGCTTAGACATTAATGCGAACCATATTCGTGCGGTTCGTAGTGGTTTTGTTACCGGTAAAGCAACACCATTACACCTTGGTGCGACTACACAAGTATGGCAGATTGAAATTTGTGATGAACGTCAGCGTTTAGTGTGTACTAGCCGTTTAACGATGGCCGTTTTAAAACATAAAAAGCAGTAAATAAAATGATAGTCACTTTTTCTCAAGGTAAAATTATCGCAACGCAACATGAAGTTGTTATTCGTATTGATGGCAGTTGCCGAATAATGATGCAAGCACAAGTTGATGAACTAACATTAATTGGTGGTGCAAATGTGATCACAGCTGTTGGCAGTGGTTTAAACTGGTCAGTGAAGTTAGATTCCGAGGAACAACTGCAACAGATAGCGTCTGAAATAGGTATTTCTATCACCCAATATTAAGTCGGTAAGCTATTATTTATATTAAGTGAGCGGATAATAATATTCAATGTAACGAGATGATTTTATTTATATTTACTTATGACAATTAAATGCTATTTTGGCATTATTAACTGAGTTTGCAGATCATTGCATTCAAACTTATTTAATATTAATCACGATAAAGTAAATAGTATGTCTAATAAATATTTTGCACTGTTACCGCTGGCTGTTCTTATTTCTGGTGTTGCTCAGGCTGCACCTGCTGACCCTTATTATGTTGGTGTTCGTTTAGGTGATGCTAACTATTCACATTTTGAGCAGAATGGCCATGCCTCTAACCTCGGATTGAAGCAAAATGATTGGGGCGCGGGTATTTTTGCAGGTTATAACATCACCCCATGGTTTGCGGTTGAGACAGGTTATACAGCATTGGGTGAAGTCCATTTTTCATCCCAAAAAATAAAATTACATGCATTTGATTTAACAGGTAAGGCGACATGGCATCTTAATAATAGCTGGGGTCTATTTGCGAAAGCGGGCGGCAGTTATATGCTGACTGATTACCATAGCCGTGATAACCGTATTAAAGATATTGATGATCATCTTGTTGGCACTGTCGGTGCGGGTATTGAATATCAATTGACTGATCACTTGTCTACTCGCCTTGAATATCAGTTCTATCATGATTTAGCATCAAAGCCCCGCGGTACTGATTTAAGCTATAAGTTTGATACTAACTTCTATGGTCTAAGCCTTGTTTACAACTGGGGTGCAGCGCCGGTTGTTGATACTATCGCGCCTGCGGTAGCGCAAACAGTGACTATTGAACCTTCAACATTATCATTAGATTATGGTGTTAATCAGTATAAATTAACGGCAGATAATGAGAGAGCGCTACAGCCAATGGCTAAACGCTTAACTCGTTACCCAAGTGCAACGATTGTGGTAACTGGCTATACTTCTAACACGGGTACAGCAGCTTATAACCAAGCATTGTCTGAAAAACGCGCTCATGCTGTGGCATCGGAGTTAGCAAAATACGTAACAAACCCTGCTCAAGTAACAGCACAAGGTATGGGCGAACAGCACCCAATCGCAACCAATGCAACAGCAGAAGGTCGTGCGCAAAACCGTCGTGTAGAAATTACATCACCAGCATTAAAAATCGCAACAGAAGCTGCTTCTGAGCGTTAATCTATATTATTAAAACAGGCTGTTATTGAAGAGCCTGCTATTTAATAAAATTTACGTGAATAAAAAAGCAGCAACAAAAAGGCCAGCCTGTTGATATCAACAAAGCTGGCTTTTTATTAAATAAATTAAGCATTAATGACTTTATTTACATGGCGCACAAATAGATTTTTTACGTAGGCAAAGTGACATGATCATGCCAAATATTGCCCCTTGCGTAATAATGGCAGAACCACCGTAACTAAAGAAAGGCAATGGACTTCCCATTACGGGTAATACGCCACTTACCATGCCAATATTAATAAAGCTATAAAGAAAGAAGCTTAACGCAAAAGCGGCACTGACTAAGCGTGAAAATGGTGATTCTGATTGATTTGCTAACCAAATCACTCTAAAAGTCATAAAAGCGTAAATCCCCAATAGCAAAACGCTGCCCCAATATCCCCATTCTTCAGCGAACGTTGAGAAAATAAAGTCAGTGTGGCTTTCTGGAATAAAGCCTAAATTACCTTGAGTGGCATCTGTCCAGCCTTTACCGCGAATACCGCCAGAACCAATGGCAATTTTTGATTGAATGATCTGATAACCAGAACCAAGAGGATCTGATTCAGGATCAAGAAACTGTAGCACACGTTTTTTTTGGTAGGTTGCCATCACAAAATACCAAGCTAGCGGTATGGTCACGCCAATAATACCAAGTACTGTTGAAATGATTTTCCAGCTCATACCTGCATAGTAAAGTACAAACAAAGCATACAAAATAGTAAAAATAGCACCATCAAGATCTGGCTGAATAAAAATAAGTCCAGCAGGAATGGCGGTGATCATCAAGCAAACCAACACTTTTTTGAGCGTTGGACGTCCAGCTTCTGCTATTAACACCCACGCAATCATTAATGGAACCGCAATTTTTACCAGTTCTGAGGGCTGAAAACGAATAGGACCAAGGGCTAACCAGCGCCGAGAACCGTTGGTACTGTCGCCACTAACAAACACGCCTAGTAAAAAAATAACAGTAATAACAAATAAGTAGGGTGCATAGCGTTGATAAACTGCCGGAGGAATGGCTGACATTATAATTAATGCAACAACGGAGAGCATACCTCGAACAAGGTGACGCTCAATAATAGGCACACTGAAGCTACTTGCGCTCCATACAGTTAATGAACTAAAGGTAATCAAAAGAAGAATTGATATACAGAGTGGCACATCAAGATAAGGACGATATTTATTCATTAAGTACTACTGTAAACCACGCGAAATTGCGCATCGATGATAATTACCGCTACTTTAAAATATTATCGCTTCGCTACAAGAGATATTTTGCAAGAAAATGTATTTCTGTCGCAATGGGCGAATAAATAGACAAATAATTGCTTCAAATAGGGCTAATAATCGCTGTGGTTGAGTGTTTTTTCGACAGTGTCGCAGTATTTAATACTACGTGTTCGTATAATAACTAAAAATAACCCAATTGCAGTGGAGTAGAGATGGATCAGTATTACTGGGGTGTTGATTTAGGTGGGACTAAAATTGAATGTGCCATTATTGAGCGTTGTACGGATAAATGCGTAGTAAGAGAGCGTATAGCAACAGAAAGCGATCAAGGTTATGCCCATATTCTAAATCAGATTAAATTACTGATCGATAGGTGTGCTGAGCAATTAGGGCAACGGCCTCTTGCTATTGGCTTTGGTACACCAGGCACGTTAGATCCGCGTTATGGTGTAATGAAAAACTGTAATTCAACAGCGCTTAATGGCAAACCGCTTGATAAAGATCTTTCCCAGTTATTAGATACACAAGTGGTATTGGCAAATGACGCGAATTGTTTTGCTTTAGCAGAAGCGCATTTTGGTGCGGCTAAACGTGTAAAACCGAATGCTGAAGTGGTGTTTGGTATCATCATGGGTACAGGCGTTGGATCGGGTATTGTTGTCAATGGCAAAGGCTTATATGGTTGCCATGGTATTGCCGGAGAGTGGGGACATAACGTGATTGAGCCTAATGGCGCCCTTTGTTATTGCGGTCAATCAGGGTGTTTAGAAACCGTTATTTCAGGTAAAGGTTTAGAACGGTTCTACTTTGAACAATCTGGCGTTGAATTATCATTACCAGAAATTGTTGCACGCACGGCTGATGATGAACATGCTCAAGCAACGATGGCTAGAATGTCGCATTATTTTGGTATTGCTGCGGCACAGATCATCAATGTGCTTGATCCTGATGTCATTGTTATCGGTGGTGGTGTCGGCAACATTGATGCTTTATACCAACACGCTCAACAAGCAATATTACCGCATTTATTTAATGGTGAATTAAACACCCAGATTGTGAAACCAGATTTAGGTGATAGTGCAGGTGTCTTTGGTGCTGCGGCATTAGTGAAGTAAATTGTAAGTAATGAATAATAAAAAGGCGTAATAGCAATGTCGCTATTACGCCTTTTTTAATAGGGTATGATTATACTTAGCTTGCCAATACTTGAGGCTTGCGTTGTAAACTTGCAAATAGCATATAAATAGCTGTTGCCAGTAGTACGATAAAGAAGAAATCCATCAAGCCATTTTGTTCCGCCATGAAGCTATTCGCACCAATTGGACCTAATGCAGAACCAATACTGTAACTAAATAGCATTACTTGAGTGGCAGCTACAATGTAAGATGAATCTAAATTATCACACGCTAATGTAATCGCAATAGGGTATAACGCAAATGCTGACATACCTAATAATGCTAATGCACTGACTAGCATGATGTAATCTGACGATAAGTAGGTTAATCCCATAGCAAATACACCTAATAATGACATCAATGCCAATAATAAAGTTTTGCTCATGCGAATAGATAACTTACTAATAATAGGCTGAATAACCATGCCACCTAAAATAATTGCCGCCATTAACACACCAATTTGGTTGGTTGTTAGCTCACTCTTTTTAAGTGCAAGTGGCATTAAGCCATAGATGCTACCCATTACTACGCCAGAGGTAATACAGCCAATAATTGCCGGCTTGCTCAAGCGTGAAATTTGTTTTAGAGACAATATCTGATGGCCACTGCTATCAGGTTGCCCTTGCTTGATCAGTAATGGCGGTAAAATAGCAATTAACAGTAATGCCATAATAACAGCAAAGGGAATAAACCCTTTAACACCAAAATAACCCACAGCTAGCTGGCCTACTGTTGTGCCACCGTATAATGACGTCATGTAAAAGCCTAAACGTTTAGCGCGCTCTTTTGCGCTATCGCCAATTAGTAGCCATGATTCAACAACAACAAAAATACCCGCTACAGCAATACCCGCGACTAAACGCGCAGATAACCATAATTCTTTATATGGAAAGAAAGGTAATACAGCGACCGTTGATGCTAATAATGCAAGAAAGCTAATAAAAGCAATACGGTGACCTATTTTGGCTATAACAGGTTCAATCATTAATGAGCCTATTAACAAACCAATATAATAGATACTTGCTAACCAACTGGCATAACTATTATCAATATTAAAGTTTGCTAATGATAGCGGGATCAAGCTCATTAAGTAGCCTGAAGCAATTGCAAATACAGTTAGTCCCGCAACTGGCACGAACATGCCATTGCTTTTGTGACAAGTAGTAGTTTGTTGCACTACCGTACTCTCCACATCCAAATTCGGTTTAGGTTATCTGTCCCTTTTAATAAAGGAATACTCTTTAAGAGTCGTCAAAACTCACCTATCAGAAAAGAGAGGAGAGTTAAAATAAGAGACAGCGCTGTTTAAGTTACTTTCGACTGAAAGCCGAGCGATTATTCACGTAATATAAGCGCGAGTAAAATGAGAAAAACTAATCCGAAATGATGTTTTTATTTATAATTTTATCGATATAGAAAAAATGATTAGAGGTAGGTTTAATCGCATATTGTTAATAGTTATGGTGGATGTTAAAAATACATACTATTTAATGGCTTACACTTATTATTTTAATGAATAACTAGGAAGATAAACCTAAAATCATTAGTGTTGTAATTGAGTTTTAGTGGCGCTATTTCCATCATTAGTACGAAAAAAAATAATCATAACCAATAAAATTTTTTCTGATACATAGGATTTATTAGAAATATAAAAAAAGTCACTTCATCAGATATAAATTAATAAACAGATGGAAGTGACTATTAAAATTTGTGTAAAAAAATATTGTTTTATTACTTAGCGTTTGTTTTTAAGGTAACGCTTACGGCGTTCTTCTTTTTTCTTGATTTTTTCTTCTGTCTTACGTTCTTCAGCAATCGCAACATTGATCAGTTCTTCAGTGATCATTTCAGGATGTTCAAGCGTGATATTACCTAAAGTACCATTACGTAATTCATTAATTAAAATCACAGAGGCTTTGTGTAAATCAACACGACCACCACCTTTTAGACAGCCACGCTTACGGCCTATCTCTTCGATTAATTCAATTGCAGACTCAGGAAGATCATCGTCAAGGTTGTAACGCGCTTTGATCAAATCAGGGTAAGCTTTAATTAGGTATTCAATACTAAAGAAGCCAACATCAATATAATCCATGGCCGTATCTTTAATCGCACCAGTTGCCGCTAAACGAAAACCACTGTGCGGGTTCTCTACTTTAGGCCACAAAATGCCAGGGGTGTCAGACAGTAAAATACCATTATCTAAATTAATACGTTGTTGCTGGCGCGTTACGGCAGGTTGGTTACCTGTAATTGCAACAGTACGACCCGCAAGGGCATTGATAATGGTTGATTTACCTACGTTAGGAATACCCATGATCATGGTACGAATTTTCTTACCCGCTTCTTCACGCAGTGGCGCAAGCTTACGGCAGAGATCCATGATCTGGTTTACTTCGTTTAAGTTCTCGGTAGTGATCGCAATCGCTTTTACACCTTGTTCTTTTTCAAGGTGATTAATCCAAAGTTGGGTCATTTCAGGATCAGCTAAATCACGCTTGTTCAGTACTTTAACTACAGGTTTGCCATCATTAGTTTCACGGAACGACTTGATCAGCGGGTTTTCACTACTAAAAGGAATACGGGCATCTAGCACTTCGATGATCACATCGACTTTTGGCATTGCCTCTTCAATTTCTTTACGGGCTTTGTGCATATGGCCCGGGAACCACTGGATACTCTGACTACTCATTTGATTTATATACTCTTTATTTTTGCTGGTAGCCCCATGGGGTACATAAGGGGGTACTAAAAACTTTTGTAAAAGATAGCAGTGGACATCATTTTCTAACCACATTGGTAATGCTGCGATCGCTTACATACAAATACTTATCACTGAGTTTACCATAACTGTTAGGGGATGCTTGCCCGTTAATGTATTTAGACGTTACAGCGCCGTAAGCATGGTCAGTTATTGTGCGGTTAGCTATTCCCTATGGTTATTGCTCAGCTGCTATTGCTCAGTCGCAGTTAAGGCTTGTTGCCAGATATTAACCAAGCTTTGATCAAATAAGTAAAAGCTAATATCGAGTTGTTTAAATGCAGCTTCATTACAGACGTTAATTGCAATGGTAGCTGCTTGTGCTGGTGGATAACGATAAATGCCACACGAGATAGCAGGGAATGCAATAGACTGGCACTGATGGCTAATAGCCAGTTGCAGTGAATGTCGATAAGCGTTTTCTAATGCGAGTGCCGGATTTTTATGGCCGTAATACATTGGTCCAACAGTATGAATAATATATTTAGCATTCAGTTCTCCCGCTTCAGTAATACGAGCTTCGCCAACAGGACAACGGATGCCATTTATTTCAGGAACCTCATAACACGCTTTTAATAAAGCAGGTCCAGCGGCCCGATGTATTGCACCATCAACGCCTCCACCACCTAACATACGAGAATTAGCAGCATTAACAATAGCATCTGATATAGCGGTAGTTATATCACCTGTAATAATCTTGATTGTCATTGCTTTACTCCTAGCTCAAGTATTTTATTGTTGATAAGTGATTCTAGAATATGATTTTTAGGAACACCTTGAAGCTCTGCTAATAAAGCTAATTGGTTAATGCTTTTTTGTGAAAGATTAAATGAGCATTGCTTTTTACCTATTTGTTTATCTCTAAATTTCTTTTGTGAATAGGCTCTTTTAATTGATTGGATAAAAAGCTGTTTAGTATCAGGAAGGCAAATCCAACTATCAAATAAGAGGACAAATTTAGAGTAATTATTCTCCACTTCAATATTTATTGTATTATTATGATTGATGTTATTTTTATTTCAATAATCAATAATATAATCAATGCACCATTTATTTTGTTGTTCATTGTCTTGAGTTAGCCATGAGAAACTATCATTACTGGATATTATATTCCATTGATGTCTTATTGCAGTTATCAAATTAATCTTATCTTCTTTTTTAGCTAAAGCGAGATCAAAGTATTTAATGATAATTTCATGTTTCTCTTTATTTGAATATGGATTTTGGTTGAAATTAAAAGTAAAAAATAAATCAATGTAAGGTAAAGTTTTTGGTATTGGTGGTGGAGTGAGAACAGGAATATGGTAAATGTAAGGCGTATATTGATTGTAGTCACATTGATTATTTGAAGGTAGATTATCAGGTTCGTAAGATATGTAGTTAATATTAAAAAAGGTGAATAAATTATTAATGCTTTTACTTGATAATATAAGAGACCACAGCCAATTTATTTGTCTTTCATCTTTTCTATTTAACCAAATCATTTCTGTTTCAGATAATAAACAATTATCACAATCTTTTTTTTATCTTAATTAATACCTGGTCTTCAATTACCTTATTATTAAAGTGCTGTGATAAATAAGCTTTCATTAAACAGATGTTTATTTGGTTTACATCAGCTCTTGGATATGGGGGTATTGTTTTATTTGTCGTTGAGTAAATATAACTCCAATAAAAACTAAACTCTCTCTTATTCTTTATTTTTAATTCCATGTTCTTAAATCCCATAATCTACCATGTAGTATTTATAGTGATTTTACAGTGTATTTAAAGATGGTTTTGTGATGGTTTTAGCATAAATTTACTTGCGATTTATAGTAATCATATGCGACTGGTTCTTTGTGGGTGCTGGGGTTGTGATAGATGTAAGGTAGAGATATCTCCAGAGTAGCACAGCTACGGAGTTACCGTCACTAAGGTAGACATTGTTCTCGGTAGTTTCGATGCATTTAATAAGCTTATTTGTCTGTATGTTAATACTAGTATATTTAATAGTAAGGAATATATAAGTGAACTAATAACACTAATACTTAAAGTACTATCAATAACTAGAATTATATTTATTGAGATATGAATGGAACGGTTACTAATACCTGTAATGTAAGGGGTAGTGATATTGGTTAAATAATAAATTACGCATGTTGTCTCTCTTATGTAATTACTAACGGAGATAAAACATGAATAACCATTTACAACAATTAAACCAAAATACAAACCCTACATATATGGGACTTGCTATCATTCCTGGTTATACGATGATAGATGATTACTTAGCTAAAATTAAAGTAGTATTAGATAAAGCTATTACAGAACACCCTAGAACTTTTGTAGTTCGATTTGATTTACATTTACCAATACAACCTAATTGTATTGATATGCCAAATGTATATGACTCTACCGTTATATCGAGATTTATTGATTCATTTAAAGCTCATGTTAAATACGATCTTCTTGCTAAGAAAAGAGAAGGCAAAAGAGTACATGACTGTACAATCAGATATATATGGTCGAAAGAAAAAAATGAATCACAGCAAGCACATTATCATGTGGCACTATTATTAAACCATGATACCTATTTTACATTGGGTAATTATGATGGTAGTGGTAATAACCTAGCATCTAAGGTTTATTCAGCCTGGGCGAGTGCACTTGCTATCGAATATTTTTCAATTAGTCGTTATGTTCATTTTCCGCAAGATACACCTACCTATTGTGTGAACATTACTAGTGTAGTGGTACATTAAATTTGGTCACCTACTCAGAGGTGATATCATCACCTCATAACATGGATAGGTGACATAATGAAAAGGATCGTTCAAGCCCAATATGAAGATCAACAATCCAGATCACACTTCTCGTCTGTAGAGTGGTTATATTACTAATGCTAAGCCTATTCATATTTGAATTATTAGGAAGATTGGTAAATAAATATGATGATATTCATTCTACGCTTGAAATGTTGTGTTCAAGAATTTTGGCTTAGGATAAACAATATTTACACAAATTTATTTTATCGTAATGATTTATATGGTTTTTATATGATGTTGTTATGTGGTTTCTACTTGGTGGTATATAAATAATAGTATATTTAGCTGTTACATTGTAGTAGTAAATAATATTACCGAGTTCTAAGTGAGATGCTTTATAGATAGGTCATATGCTAATTGTTTTTTATTTGAATGAATTTACTATAGCTACTCAAAATACCATTAATGTATTCAAAACCAGAATGAATGTTATTAAGGTTACTACCGATGATTTGATATTCTACTATCACCTCGCCACTGATGATTTTTATAAAAAGAAAGCCATCACTGACATGCCATAGCCCTTTGACTGATTGCTCTGTAAAGAGATCTTTTTCAATTAATTTGCCGTTAGGCTGTAATTCTAATTGTGATGAAAAACCATCGAGAGTTACCTTTACCCACGATTGAGAATGAACTTCAAAGTTAAGAATTTTTCTTTTTGTTTTATACCATTGCTGACATTCTATTGTTTGATTTGTTGTCAGATGTGGTAAATCCTCTAATTCAAGCAACGTCTGAGTTGTTTCATAAAAAAATAGTTGTAGATGTATGCGTTTCATTATTTAACTTAATTTAATATTTTATGCTGAAAGTATACTGAAACCAAGGGAAGATAACGATATTATTAGAGCTTTATTATCTGAATTTGAGATAGATAGCAAAGAAAGCAGCACCCAAAAAGAGGTGCTGTTAATAATTTAATTACTATCTAATGTAATAACGTTTAACTAAAAAGTAATGGCATTTTAGCGTTAAAGCAGGCTTTATTTATACGTTGCTGTGCTTGAATAATATTTTTACGCCAGTTATCGTCTTGCGCCCACATTTCAATAACTAATGGCACTACACAGTTTATTTGTTTAAGTGTTTTAAAAATAAGATCAAAGTCGACATCTCCTTCGCCGATGACCAAATCTCTAAACTGGCCTTGATAGTCACCATTAACATTATACGTGTCTTTTAAATGGATCTGAGTGATATGTGATGAACTTAATATTAATTCGGTACAGACGTCATAATTCCAGCCCGAAATATTCCCTATATCTGGATAGGCACAAAAGTAAGGAGAATTAATTTCACGACGTAATATCTCAAATTTACTTAATGAGTTTAAGTATTGAGTATCCATAATTTCAACTGCCAACATAACACTAGCGCGTTCGGCTTGTTTTGCTGCCCATTGCATACCTTCGATAAAACGCTGATGAGTATCAGTATTTGCTTTTTCATAATAGACATCGTAACCCGCTAATTGAATAGTACGAATGCCCAATTTATAAGCCAACGTAATTGCTTTATTCATATGAATTTTAGCTTGTTCCCGAGTGGCAGCATTAGCTGATCCAAAAGGAAATTTACGGTGTGCACTTAGGCACATTGAATGTAAAGGCAACTGATATTGCTCTGATAATCGTTTGATGTGATAGATGGTATCATCGTTCCAGTCTAAACGACTACGTCGCTCATCTGATTCATCAATTGATATTTCAAAAAAATCAAAACCAAGCTCTTTAGCGGCAATGAATTTCTTTTCCCAGTCCATATTATTAGGCAACGCTTTTTCATATATACCAACACGAGAGCGAGTAAGTACTTGATACATATCTACTCCTAAGCCCAGTAGCGATTGATTTGGTTACGTAATTCTGTGGCTGTTTGTTGACCATTATTACCAGCTAAAGCTCTGCCTGCGATGAATGTTTTTGCTTTGATACCTTCAAATAAGTGCAGTTCTTCAGGCACGATGCCACCAGTGATAGAAAGTTCAAGCCCTAATGCTGACAATTGGTGCATTTTATCAATATCAGCTTGTGTCCAACCAATTCCGGCTAATTCAGCATCACGTGAACGGTGGTAAATAGCTTGAGTAATACCTAAGTCTACCCAATGTTGAGCATCCTCCATCGTCCAATTACCATAAATTTCAATTTGGATTTCTCCATTAAATTTATCAGCAACCTTTTTGCATGCCTCGATAGTAGCAATATGCGCAGCTGCTGATACGGTGATCCAGTTGGCTCCTGCTTCAAAAGCCATTGTTGCTAATATAGCGCCACCATCTGTTGTTTTCATATCACAAACTAAAATATGATCTGGATATTGTTTACGTAAAGTTTGAACGGCACTCATTCCTTCAGCAAACGCAAGAATAGTTCCTACTTCAATTACATCAACGTAGCTGTGTACCTTTGCAGCTACAGCCATAGCATCAATAAGATTTGTTTGATCTAGCGCAATTTGAATCATTGGTTTTGTCATGAGATTATCCTTTAAATTGTTCACGAAAAAATGTGGCAAGGCCATTATTATTGTTATCAGTACTACATATATGTTGTGCGAAGGCTTTTACTGTAGCATCAGCATTTAGCATAGCTACGCCTAAGCCTGCATATTTCAGCATTGAGATATCGTTGTGATTATCACCGACAGCTATTACATGGTGGGGGTGATATCCTAATTGATTTACATAGTTAGCTAATAAAGTTCCTTTGTTATTATTTTTAGCCGCAAAATCAATTCGGTTTGACCATGATCGCTCGCTATTAAAATTAGCTTGCACCCAAGGGTGGGCAGTTAAACCTTCAATAGAGCTAGGCAGTCCTTCAACGACAAACTTCCAGATATGATCTTCTGTTACAGCTAAAGCTTCAAAGTCATCAATTTGACGAATTTGGGGACGTTGATATTCAGGGTATTGCTGAGACCATTTCTCAAGCGCGTGCATATAGGCAATTGGAGTAGAACGTGAATACACCATGGCATTAGTTACATACATTACTACTTTCATTTGGAATTCTTTTGCAAGAGCAAGAAATGTTAATGCTTGCTCTTTTTTTATGGCGTTATGCTCTAATACTGTTTCCGTTTGGAAATCATAAAGATAAGTACCATTACAACAAATAATAGGTGTTGTGAGTCCTAATTCTAGATAATAAGGCCTTGCTGCTGTGTGATGACGTCCGGTGACTATCACTACGTGGTAGCTTCGGCTTATATCCTGAATTGCACTTTTGACTTCTGGGTGGATAGTGTGAGTATCTGTTAATACTGTGCCATCAAGATCTAATGCTAATATTTTATACATGATGATCACCGTTGGCCGTAATAAGCATGCTCACCGTGTTTACGTAAGTAATGCTTATCTGAGAGTTCTGGCTGAATTTTAATACCACTATTTAGGCTGCGTGTTGCAAGAGCCATTGCAGAAATTTCTTCAAGGACAACAGCATTGTGTACTGCATCTACAGCATTTTTACCCCATGAGAATGGTGCATGCCCAGCGACAATTACACTTGGTATCGCTTGAGGATCTACCTTACGCTGATGAAACTCTTCAATAATGACTAAACCTGTATTTCGTTCATATTCACCGCTAATTTCTTGGTGAGTTAATTTTCGAGTACAAGGAATATCACCGTAAAAGTAATCAGCATGAGTGGTACCGAGTGCTGGAATATCAATTCCAGCTTGTGCCCAGATTGTTGCACTGCGAGAGTGGGTGTGTACAATTCCACCTATATTAGGAAAGGCTTTATATAATTCTAAATGTGTTGCTGTATCACTAGATGGATTTAGGTATCCTTCTATAGTTTCGCCTTGTAAATTAACTATAACGATGTCATCAATCTGCATATTTTCATATTCAACTCCTGATGGTTTTATAGCTATAACGCCACGATCTCGATCAATTTCAGAAACATTACCCCATGTAAATGTGACTAATTTATACTTAGGTAACATTAAGTTCGCTTGTAAAACTCGTTGTTTAAGTTCTTGATACATGATGATTTCCTTATGCTATTTCAACGTTAAGAGCGTCATCAATCACCATGTAAATTTCTTCTACTGTGCGACAATTACGTAATTTATCGAGATCTACACCAGTTTCACTATCTTCATCATCAAGAATTTGAGTGACTTCTAGTAAGCCATCCATATGTTCATCTGATGACGATCCTGCGAGTGTAATTAGTACATCCACAGGTTCATCTTCACCTTCAAAAAAAACAGGTTTTTGCAATGTGACTAATGCAAAAGCAGTTCTATTAACTCCATTTTCGGGACGAGCATGAGGCATTGCTAATTGTGGAGCAATAACAATATAAGGACCCAGTTGTTTAATACTGCTGATAATAGCATCGTGATAACTTGGATTAATTGCTCCAGATGTAATTAACATATCTGTGCCGATCTTAATTGCTTGCTCCCATGAATTTGCTGATGCTTGTAGTTTAATAGAATTATTTTCAATAAGAGATTGTTTAAAAGCCATGATAAAGTCTCCGAATAGGCATTGATAAAATTTACAATGCCTATGTTGGTTATATAAAAAATAGGATTATTGGATTGAAAGACGTTTATTGATAAGAGATATTAATTCATCACCAAAGGTATTAGGATTCAGCATATTTTGTACACCAAGTACAAATTTTCCTTCGCCTGCATCCATTTCTGCGGATAGATGTTTGGATGAAACGATAATATCTGTGACAGCTAATTTTGATTTGTAGTCAGATACGGCACAAGAATCCATTACGTGAGGAATACCTTTCTTTTCAAGGTATTTCCCGATTTTCATTTTCATCATCATTGAAGAGCCTTGACCATTTCCACAAACAGCAAGGATACTTATTGGACGGGCGCCATCATATTGTTTAATGGCATCCTCTACTGCTTTTAATACTTCTGGTTCGTCAGATACTTGAATATCACCGATGGCATCTTCTTCAGCGCGTAATTTTTTTGATGCAAAGAACATATACACGCCAGCAAATGCAATGATGACAAAGAAGAACATTTTAGAGGCAGATAATCCTTGCATAATAGGAGGGAAGACAATAGCCCAGTCTGCCATACCCATCCAACCGTTAAATGTTGTTCCTTGTGCGCTGATTAAATGAATAGCCCAAGCAGAGCCTAATACTTCAATAATACCCATCACAAAACAGATTTTCATTACTGCACGCCAGCCTCCAAAGTGGTTTGCAAATACTCCAATTGTGGCGTTGGAGAAAAACATAGGGACAAAGCCTGGAATAATCATGATTGGTGCATTAAGCGCAAGCATAGCGAGAACGGCGGTGAATTGACCAAGCGCCCCCCACATAAAACCAAATACCATAGCATTGGGTGAGAAAGCATAAATAGCAGCACAGTCGATAGCTAAAACAGCGTTAGGAATGACACGCTCAGAGATCCCTTTAAATGCCTCTGATAGTTCAGCAACGAACATACGGACACCTGCAACAATGACCTGAATTGCAACGGCAAATTTTAGACCTGTTTCTAAAATATAAATTGACCAATGAGTTGAACCAGCCATTTGTTGAAGGTTATGTAGCCCGAATGAGAGTAAAATGATGCCAAAAAAGATGGTCATGACAATCACGGTAGCAGCAATGCTATCGTGAAAAATGTGGAGCCATTTGGGAAGATTTAGGTTGTCGACAGTATCATTTTTATCACCTAATTTTGGTGCTATTTTTACTGCAATCCATGAGGCAACTTGTTGTTGATGGCCAATAGAGAAGCCTGCACCGCCAGTGACTTCTTCTGTTGGTTTAAACATAATATTGGATGAGATACTCCAATATAGCGCCATGATAATTGAAGAATAGATAATGGTTTCCCACATATTGCCACCAAGGACAAAATAGAAAACTGCTATTAAGCCTGCTTGTTGGAACATAATGTGTCCCGTTAGCATGATGGTGCGGATACCTGTGTAACGGCGGAAGAGGACAAGCACAATATTAATAGCCAGTGCTAAGAGTACGGTATAACCAACCCAGGAATAGTTATCCCCCATGGTTTCCATCGTTGCCATCATTGAGGTGTAAGGGTCAATGACTGAGCCTGTCAGGCCATGATATTCTGATAATTTAGTGATGACTGGTTTAAAACCAGCCACTAAAACATTCGCCCCAACTTGTACCATCATAAAACCAACAATGGTTTTTATGGTTCCTTTTAAAATAGTTGTCATATCTCTTCTTAGTAACCAGTAACCAATAAAGGTCACTAGTCCAAGTAATAAAGGTGCTTTCGTCATTACTTGGCTGTAAAAAATATAGAAGGCGCTGTATACCATTTCCATATATTTACCTCTTCTTTAGTTTTTATATTATTTTGTAGGATAGAGCAGGTAAGTATTTTTTATGCTTACTTAACTCTGTATTTGCTCACCACTAGACAATATGTAATCACAAATAATCATTCAATGACCACTTATGACTATATTGATGCAGATCAATTTTTAAGTCGTAGATGATTTGTTTTTGATACACTCGTCACATCAAAAATAAAAATATCTTATTTTACAGTTAGTTATGTATTTTTTGGTTTGTTGTTAAAAAAAAACGATGAAATATTTGACAGAAATTAAAACGACAAATAGAATCAAATTAAATCAAAAGTAATCACAAAGTAATCACACTTAAATGTGAAGGTGATAATAAAATGAATGAATCGCAACGACATCATGAGATATTGTCTTTGTTAGAACAGCAGCAAATGATCACAGTAGCTAATATTACTCATCAGTTTGACGTTTCTCCGGCAACGGCAAGACGAGATATTTCAAAATTAGATGAGCAAGGTAAATTAAAAAAAATTCGTAATGGCGCAGAGCGGTTAATTACAACCAAAGAAATGTGGTCACCATTAAATATTAATAGTGCGACTAATTATAAAGAAAAAGCAAAGATCGCAATTAAAGCTGCTGAATTGTGTAATTCTGGTGATAGTGTCGTTATTAACTGTGGTTCAACAGCATTTTTATTAGGACGTGAATTAGCAGGTCAAGATATTCAAGTAATTACTAATTATTTTCCGTTAGCGAATTATTTAATTAATGAAGATCATGATGATGTAATCATTATCGGTGGCCAATATAATAAAGCTCAAAATATTTTTTTAAACCCTACACCTAATGCATTAGAAGGTTATGCAGGAAACTGGATGTTTACTAGTGGTAAGGGATTGACAGAACAGGGTTTATTTAAAACAAACATGTTAACAGCTGTTGCTGAGCAACAAATGATAGAACAAATAGATAAGTTAGTTGTTGTCGTTGATAGTTCTAAAATTGGCGTAAGAACTGGCATGCTTTTCTGTCAATCAGAGCAAATCGATATATTAATAACAGGTAAAGATGCTAATCCTAATGTTATTAAAGCAATAGAGAATAAAGGCACTAAAGTTTATTTAGTGTAAATATAAAAGTACTAATTAAACATCCTCGCACCTTAGATAAATAAGGTGCTGAGTCCCTACATCTATATAAATATAAAATTAAAACAGAAGGTATTAATAATGGCAAATGTAAATGAAATTACTCGTGAATCTTGGATTTTAAATACATTCCCTGAATGGGGTACATGGCTAAATGAAGAAATAGCTAAAACAGAAGTAGCATCTAATACTTTCTCTATGTGGTGGTTAGGCTGTACAGGTATTTGGCTAAAAACAGAGGGTAATACTAATCTTTCTATCGATTTTTGGTGTGGTACTGGTAAAAAAACACAAAAAAATCAATTTATGAATAATCAACATCAGATGATGCGAATGGGAGGTGTACGAGAATTGCAGCCTAACTTACGTACCTCACCATTCGTAATGGATCCTTTTGGAATAACAGAAATCGATGCAGTATTAGCGAGTCATGATCACGCCGATCATATTGATATCAATGTTGCTGCTGCTGTATTACAAAATTGCGGTAAACACGTAAAATTTATCGGTCCACAAGCATGTGTGAATTTATGGATGAAGTGGGGAGTGCCTGCTGAGCGTTGTATTGTTGCTCGTGTCGGTGATTGTATTGAAGTTGGTGATGTTAAAATTAAAGTTCTTGATTCTTTTGATCGTACAGCACTAGTAACACTACCAGAAGGTACTTCATCAACAGATAAAGGTATTCTTGATGGTATGGATGAACGTGCAGTTAATTATTTAATTGAAACTACCGGTGGTTCTGTTTATCACTCAGGAGATTCTCATTATTCAAACTATTATGCTAAGCATGGCAATGAATATCAAATTGATGTTGCTTTACTTTCATATGGTGAAAACCCACGTGGTGTGACTGATAAAATGACTGCATCTGATATCTTACGTGCTGGCGAGGCATTAGATTGCGATATTGTAATTCCATTCCATCATGACATTTGGGCTAACTTCCAAAATGATCCTCGTGAAATTGAAGTATTATGGGAAATGAAAAAAGAACGTTTACAATATCAATTTGCACCTTTTTTCTGGCAAGTTGGTGGTAAATATACGTTCCCAACAGATAAAGGACGTATGCATTACCAACATTTCCGCGGCTTTAAAGATATTTTTATTGATGAGCCTGAATTGCCATATAAAGCATTTTTATAAGATCTAATAATTTGAAATGAGAAACTAAAGAAGGGAAATTAGGATAATCTAATTTCCCTTTTTGTTATCTTTAATAAATTACTCGTTGAATCTAAAACAATTTAATCGTCGATTGGTTATTTCTCGTTGAGAACTTCATTCTACAAGCTAAATATGAAAATGATTATTATCGAGAATCTTTTATTAATGTGGCTTTAAATATGTAGATAGGTAAATATATTTTACAAAGGAAATTAGATGAGATAAAAATGCCCCCAATAATTGGGGGCGTTTTTAATTTAATGAATTACTTGATGGAGAATAAAATACTCAATACGTTTTATTTCGAGAAGAATGCGCGCTTGAGGCCAATCTCTAAACCTCGAACTTCAGCAAGGCCTTTCAAACGACCGATCGCTGAGTAACCTGGGTTAGTTTTCTTCTTTAGATCGTCCAGCATTTGATGACCGTGATCAGGACGCATTGGGATCTTACGCAGATCGCCAGCTTCTTCTCGGCGCTGTTCTTCTTCAAGAATCGCCATCACCACGCTGTACATGTCCACGTCACCTTCTAGGTGCGCCGCTTCATGGAAGCTTAGTTGATTCTCTTCACGTTGTGTTGAACGCAGGTGAGTGAAGTAGACGCGATCGCCGTGCTTTTTGATCATATTCACTAGGTCGTTGTCACCACGAACGCCATAAGAACCAGTACACATTGTGATACCGTTGTTCGAGCTTGGCACTTTTTGGGTTAACCAGTCGATATCTTCGATAGTTGAAACAATACGAGGAAGGCCTAGGATAGGGCGCGGTGGATCGTCTGGGTGAACAGCCATCTTAATATTTTCTTCGTCACATACTGTCATTATTTCCTTTAGGAAGTACGCCATATGTTCACGAAGTTTGTCTTTAGTAATCCCCGCGTAGCGATCAAGCTGAGCTTGGAATGCTTCTAGTGTGTAGCCTTCTTCAGCTCCAGGAAGACCTGCGATGATATTAGCAGTCAACTGCTTGATTTGTGTTTCAGACATGTTGTTGAAGTATTCAAGAGCTTGTACTTGTTCTGCTTCAGTGTAGTCTATACTTGCATCTGGGCGTTTCAGAATATGTAATTCAAATGCTGCGAATGCAATTTGATCAAAGCGTAATGCTTTAGAACCATCAGCCATTTCATACTCAAGGTCAGTACGTGTCCAGTCAAGCACTGGCATGAAGTTATAACAAACGGTGTCGATTCCACATTGCGCAAGGTTGCGTAATGTTTGTTTGTAGTTGTCGATCCAAAGTTGGAAATCACCAGTCTGAGTTTTGATTTCTTCATGTACTGGCACACTTTCAACAACCGACCAAGTTAGGCCTTTTGCTTCAATAATTGCTTTACGTGCAAGGATTTCTTCTTTTGACCACACTTCACCATTTTTAATATGATGTAGAGCATTTACGATTCCTGTTGCGCCTGCTTGACGAATATCATTGAGAGATACGAGGTCGTTCGGGCCATACCAACGCCATGTTTGTTCCATTACTAATCACCTTTAAATAGGCAGACTTAACCGGCTCAAAAAATTGAACCCATTAAGTTGCGAATAACAAATATAAATAACGACTTTATTGGCTATTATGTAGCTATTTCTTGCAGCGAATGCCGCTATTACATAACTGGCGAACTATTAACTATTGTTCGCCACCGAATAAGACAACCGGGTTAGAGTTAAAGAGGTAACCATCAAAATTCGGATCGTCAATATCTGACAGTTCGAGAAGCCGTTGTTTCACATTTTCAAGGTGTTGCCACATTGCGCTTTTTGCCATGACCGGATCTTTACGCTGCATTGCTGCTAAAATTCGCGTATGATCTTCCATCCATTCTTGGCGGTAATCATGGCCAATAATACGTGAGTGAAGCTTTTGCCACATTGGACTTTGTTCGCGACGTTCCCAAGAATTTTTCAGCATATCAACTAATACAGAGTTATGGGTTGCTTCTGCAATACTTATGTGGAACTGCTCGTCACCAATGCAATATTCACTTTGCGCCGCCAGCTCTTGTCGCTCTAGTTTGAGCGCTGCACGCATTTGGGCAATATCTCCCGGTGTTACTTGTAATGCTGCAAATTCTGCAATATTACTTTCAAGTAACTGACGCGCTTGTAACATTTCAAAAGGTCCAGCATCATCTGTAATGATACGTTCATGGTGGGGTGATTGGTTTGGAATATTAATCACATATACCCCAGAGCCTTTTTTTACTTCAACAAGATTTTCCAGCTCAAGCATAATAATTGCTTCACGCACGACAGTGCGACTGACGTCTAAACGCTCAGCGATATCACGCTCAGGTGGTAGACGATCACCAACGTTGTAGTGGCCGTCAGTCAATTCTTGTCGTAAAACCAAGCCTAATTCTTGATATGGGCGTTTGGGTTCAAAAGGCATCATGATGATATTGTCACTTATTTCCATTGCTATTCACTCCATCATAACTAACCAAAATAATTGGTCAACCTATCTTAATAGTTATGTGGTAATACCTTAACTTCTCGAATTGATAGACTAATTTACTTTACAGCTTGAATACGTTCGATCAGTGTCGCCAATTTAGCGTTGTTCTTTTTCACATCGTCGTACATTGGTTGAACTGCTGTTACGAACGATGCCTTGTCGACTTCAACAAACTTCACGCCAATTTTTTCTGCTTTAGCTCGTTCTTCTTTTTCAGATTCAGCCCAAAGTGTTTTCATTAACTGCATTGAATTTAATGCTGCTGTCTTAACCGCTTTTTGGTGATCTTCAGATAAACCATCAAAAGCGTTGGTTGAGATCACCAATACATCTGGAACCATAGTGTGTTCATCAAGTGTAAAGTATTTAGATACTTCGCTGTGACGGCTCATGCCGTATGACGGAATGTTGTTTTCTGCTGCATCAACAACGCCTTGTTGTAGGGCTGTATATAGTTCACCGTACGCAAGAGGTGTTGGACTGCCACCAAGTGCCTTAACCATTGCTATGGCAGATGGACTTGGCTGTACACGTACTTTCATACCTTTAAGATCAGCAGGAGTGTTGATTGGCTTAGTCGTGTAGAAACTACGTGCACCTGCATCGTAGTAAGTCAGACCGATAAAGCCGCTTTTACGTGAAGATTCAAGGATATCTTCACCAATTTCACCTTCTTGTGTTGCGTAAAAATGCGCTTGGTCGCGGAAAAGGTAAGGCATGTTAAAGGCAGAATAAGCGGGTGCGAATGCTTCAAGTTCAGCTGCGTTGGTTTTAACCATTTGAAGTGCACCATTTTGTAATAATTCCATTGACTCTCGTTGAGAACCAAGCTGTGCATCTGGGTAGATACGAATGCGTACTTCGCCATCGGTGGTTTTACGGACTTCTTTCGCCATTGCGTCCATTGCTTTGTGTACTGCGTGGTCACGAGTGTGGTTGTGGCTTAGTTTCAAAGTTGTCGCCGCATATGAAGATGCATTGATACCAAACGTTAATGCTGTGCCGATCACTGCTGTTAGTAGACTTTTACGCATTTTCATTATTATTTCTCCGTGGAATGGGAATCATTAATTTGTAGGTGGAGGCGAATTTCTGCGTTCATCTTGCGACCAATTCACCTCACAGTCAAAGCAAAAAACGCAATTGGTTGAGCAAAATCACAGTTACAATCAAAAGATTGGTCAACCAATATTGGTGTGAAGTAAGTCACGGACCAGTTTAGAGTTGTGAATATAATGCCCGTGGGAAAAGGAATGTTATTGATTGAATGAGATGAGCGTAAGTTCATATCGATTGCTCAGTAGCGATAATTTGCTCGTTATATGAAATAACAGCGATGTTAAGGAAACAATAATGAAAAAGTTGGTCAAATACATCAATAAAGGCTTGGCGGCGTTCACTGTCTCGCTTTCTACTTTCCTCGTTCTGTGTGTTGTTTGGCAAGTATTGTCACGCTACATCATTGGTCGACCAAGTACTGTTACTGATGAGCTAGCACGCTACTTATTTATGTGGGTTGCTCTTGTTGGTGCTGCATATACTACTGGGCAAAAACGTCATCTCGCAATTGACCTGTTAACTATGAAGCTAAAAGGTAAGTACAAAGTAATTAATGAGCTGATTATTCAAATGGCTATAGCCGTTTTTGCTTTTGTTGTACTTGTGTATGGCGGTTCTAACTTGGCAATCAAAACGCTTGCAACAGGTCAGTTAACTCCAGCTTTAGGTTGGGAAATGGGATATATCTATTTTTGCCTTCCAATCAGTGGTGCGTTGATGATTTTTTACTCTGTGGTTTATTCCATTGAAAAAATTCAGCAGCTTTTTTCTAATCATGTCGCTCTAAGCAACGTACAACAAAATTAATATCGAAAAGGAATTCGACAATGGAATGGCAACTAATTCTTACGCTATTTGGCTCTTTTGGTATTCTGCTTGCTCTTGGCATACCAGTATCTTTTTCGATTGGTCTTTCTTCACTAGCAACTATTATGATGAGTTTGCCACTTGAACCTGCTATTGCAGTAGTGGCGCAGCGTATGGCAGCTGGTTTGGATAACTTTGCATTATTGGCAATCCCTTTCTTTATCCTTGCTGGCAATATCATGAACCAAGGTGGTATTGCAATCCGTCTTATTAACTTCGCAAAAGTATTGGGTGGGCAGCTACCAGGTTCACTAGCACACGTTAACGTTCTTGCTAATATGATGTTTGGTTCAATCTCTGGTTCTGCGGTTGCATCTGCAGCAGCAGTGGGTGGCACTATGGCACCACTACAGAAGAAAGATGGTTACGATGAAGCATTCAGTGCAGCAGTAAACATTACTTCTTGTCCTACCGGTCTGTTGATCCCGCCAAGTAATACGCTAATCGTATTCTCACTGGTTTCTGGTGGTACATCGATTGCGGCACTTTTCCTTGCAGGTTACCTACCTGGTATCTTGATGGGTCTAAGCTTGATGATTGTTGCAGGTATTATCGCGAAACGCCGTGGCTACCCAGTGGCTGCGCGTCCAACACTAGCCGCGGTTTGGGATACTTTTATTAAAGCAGCACCGTCACTTCTTCTTATTGTTGTGATTATGGGCGGTATCATCGGGGGTATCTTTACTGCAACAGAAGCGTCGGCAATTGCCGTAGTTTACACGCTTATTCTTGCGGTGGGTGTTTACCGTGAAGTAACTGTCCGTGATTTACCAAAAATCGTGCTTGAATCTGCGGTAACTACTTCAATTGTTTTACTCTTAGTTGGCGCTTCAATGGGTATGTCTTGGGCAATGGCAAATGCAGATATCCCTTACATGATTGCCGATGCTTTATTAGCTGTTTCTGATAACCCACTAGTCATCCTATTGATTATCAACATAATATTATTGATTGTTGGTATATTTATGGACATGACACCTGCAGTTTTAATCTTTACGCCAATATTCCTACCAATCGTGTTGGATATGGGAGTAGATCCTGTGCACTTCGGTATCATGATGACATTCAACCTTGCTATTGGCCTATGTACACCACCAGTAGGTAGTGCACTGTTTGTCGGTTGTTCGGTTGCAAACATATCTATCGATAAAGTAATCAAGCCACTACTACCGTTTTACGCGGCGCTATTCCTAGCACTATTGGCAATTACGTTTATCCCACAAATCAGTCTATTACTTCCACAGTTAATTTTAGGTTACTAATTTAGCGCTACACATTTCGATTTTAAATACGATTTGATTATCAGATTTGCCTCCATCTATTCACCTCGCAGTGCTCTATTTGCTGCGAGGTCAAGGAAAAAAACAATGAAAACAATCGCAAATACCAACTTGAATGAACAAGTAATTCGTCCAACTTTTGCTCGCTCAAACCTTAAGACTCGTATCGTTCACTTAGGTTTTGGTGCTTTCCACCGCGCACACCAAGCGCTATTTACTAATGAAATGCTAGAGAAGACCAACAGTGATTGGGGCATTTGTGAAGTGAACTTATTTGGTGGCGAAGATCTAATTGAGCAGCTGCGCGCGCAAGACCACCTGTACACAGTAGCAGAGAAGGGCGCTGAAGCGACCGACGTAAAACTGATTGCATCAGTAACCGAATCACTACACCCAACATTAGATGGCAAAGAGGCTGTTCTGGCGAAAATGATAGAAGAGCAAGTGGCTATCGTATCGATGACTATTACCGAAAAAGGTTACTGCGCAGATCCAGCTACAGGTCGCCTCGATAAGAACAACGGTCTAATCATTGCTGATTTGACTAATCCACAAGACCCAAGTTCAGCGATCGGTTACATCGTTGAAGCATTGCGTCAGCGGCGTGAAAAAGGCATCCAACCATTTACTGTGATGTCTTGCGATAACGTACAAGAGAATGGCCACGTAGCACGCGCGGCAGTTCTAGATTTCGCTAACTTGGTTGATATTGAATTAGCATCATGGATTGAAGCGAATGTAACGTTCCCATGCACCATGGTTGACCGTATTGTACCTGCTGCAACAGAAGAGACCTTGACTGAAATTGGTGAATTAGTGGGCGTTCAAGACCTATGTGGTATCGCATGTGAACCATTCCGCCAATGGGTTATCGAGGATAATTTCGTTGCTGGTCGTCCAGATTGGAACGTAGCAGGCGCAGAATTTGTAAGCGACGTAGTACCGTTTGAAGAAATGAAACTGCGCATGCTAAATGGCAGTCACTCATTCTTAGCTTACCTCGGTTATTTAGGTGGTTACGCGCACATATCTGACACCATGACCAACGATGATTACCGCAAAGCTGCGTTCGACATGATGATGAAAGCGCAAGCGCCAACACTGAATATGCCAGAAGGAGCTGATTTAAAGGCATACGCTACGCTGCTGATTGAGCGTTTTACCAACCCAAGTTTAAAACACCAAACGTGGCAAATCGCGATGGATGGCAGCCAGAAGATCCCACAACGTATGGGCGGTTCTCTACGTCATCATCTAGCGCAAGGTACGGATTTCAAATGGTTGGCGATGGGCATTGCTGGTTGGATGCGTTACGTAGGTGCCGTGAATGAACACGGTGAAGCAATTGACGTACGTGACCCAATGGTTGAGCAATTCCAAGTAATTTATGCAGAACATGGTTTGAATGCTTCTGCGGTTAAAGCGTTACTTTCAATCGAAGCAATTTTTGGCACAGACCTTATCGAAAATGAAACCTTCGTGAGCACAGTGACTGACGCTTACCAATTGATCCTAGATAAAGGTGCGCGTGAAGCCGTAGCTTCTCTTTAATCTATGAAATGATGCCTTCTTTATATAAAGGCATCTTTTTACATATTGTTCTACATAGTGATTTTAAAGTTCTTTGGTGTGGGCCAAGCTGGCACCTACGGAGTAAAAAATGAAAAACTTTTTGTGTGAAGACTTCTTATTATCTAATGATATCGCTTGTGAACTATATCATGATTACGCCAAAGCGATGCCGATCTATGATTACCATTGCCACCTAAACCCAAAAGAAGTGGCTGAGAACCGCCAGTTTGAAAACCTGACTAAGATCTGGTTAGAAGGCGACCACTATAAGTGGCGTGGCATGCGCTCTGCAGGTGTACCTGAAGCGTTGATCACAGGTACTGAAGCGTCAGACTACGAAAAGTTCCAAGCGTGGGCAAGAACCGTTCCACAAACATTGGGTAACCCACTGTACCATTGGTCACACCTTGAATTGCGTCGTCCATTTGGCATTACCGGTAAACTGTTTGGCCCTGAAACTGCGGATCAAATTTGGCATGAGTGTAACGAGCTACTGGCAACACCTGAATTCTCAGCTTGCGGCATTATGAAACAGATGAATGTTGTGATGGCCGGCACCACGGATGACCCAATTCATTCACTGGAATACCATAAAACCATCGCCGAAGATGACAGTTTTGATGTTGAAGTTGCGCCTAGCTGGCGTCCAGACCGTGCGTTTAAGATTGAATTGGATGGCTTTGCCGAATACATGACTCTGTTAGGTGAAGTAGCGGATGTTGAGATTACACGCTTTACAGATCTACTGACTGCGCTAGAGCGTCGCCTAGAGCACTTTAGTGCACACGGCTGTCGCGCCGCTGACCACGGTATCGAAGTGGTTCGCTACGCTGCAGTACCAAGTGAAGCGACACTGGATGCGATGCTAACGCGACGTCTGCAAGGTGAAACGCTGAGCGAGCTAGAAATTGAACAGTTCAGCACGGCGGTTCAAGTATGGCTTGGTAAGCAATATGCGAAAATGGGCTGGGTAATGCAGTTGCACATCGGTGCACAGCGTAACAACAGCACGCGTATGTTCCAACTACTAGGCGCTGATGCGGGTTTTGACTCAATCGGCGACCGTCCGTTCGCATTGCAACTGTCTTGCTTAATGAACGCGATGGATATTACCAATGAATTACCAAAAACTATTCTTTACTGCCTAAACCCTCGCGATAACGAAATGATGGCAACCATGATTGGTAACTTCCAAGGTGGCGGCATTGTAGGCAAGATCCAATTTGGCTCCGGCTGGTGGTTTAACGATCAAAAAGATGGCATGGAGCGTCAAATCCAGCAACTTTCTCAACTGGGTTTATTAAGCCAGTTTGTTGGTATGCTAACGGACTCTCGTAGCTTCCTATCGTACACGCGCCATGAATACTTCCGTCGTATCCTTTGTAACATCATCGGCCAATGGGCAGTAAATGGTGAAGTGCCAAACGACATCTCAATGCTGGGCAAAATGGTCCAAGACATCTGTTACCAAAACGCTAAATCTTACTTCGTTTTACCAGGAGATAAAGCATGAAGCGTATTGCCTTAATCGGGGAATGCATGATTGAGTTAAATGGCGCGCCATTTGGTGCCATGACTCAAGCGTTTGGTGGCGACTCGCTTAATACCGCAGTTTACCTTGCACGTGTTGCAGGTGAAAAAGTGGCGATTGATTATGTGTCGGCTTTGGGCACTGATGCCATCAGTAACGGTATGTTAGTGCGTTGGCAACAAGAAGGTGTGAGCACCGATTTGGTGTTGCGCGACGAGACACGTCAACCGGGTTTATACCTGATCCAATTGGATGAACAAGGTGAGCGAACCTTCCTTTATTGGCGTAACCAATCTGCGGCACGTTACATGATACAGCATGCAGATTTTGTTCGAATCGAAGCAGCGTTAACCAAGGTTGATATGGTTTATTTAAGCGGTATTAGCTTAGCGATTTTACCGGCTGAAGATCGCACTAAGTTGGTAGCGCTGCTTGCAAGCTTGCGACAACAAGGTGTGGAAGTGGCGTTTGATTCAAACTACCGCTCAGCGCTATGGCGTGATGCTGATGAAGCACGCCGTTGCTACCGTCAAGTGTTTGAGATTACCGATTTGGCACTGGTCACCAATGATGATGAAGCCAACCTGTGGGGCGATAGCGATGAGCAAGCGACCTTAAATCGTCTACAAGCCGCTGGTGTGAAGAAAGCGGTAGTGAAAATGGGGGCGAAGGGCAACTTGTATCAAGAGTTTACCGCAGATTCAACCGCAGATGAGGCTGAAAATATCGCGACCACGCTAGTTCAAACAGTTGTCGATACAACTTCGGCTGGTGATTCATTTAATGCTGGATTCTTGGCGGGCTACCTGCAAGGGAAAGATGCACAGCAATGCTCGCGTCAAGGCCATCAATTAGCAGGGATTGTGATCCAGCATAAGGGCGCGATTATCGCCAAACAACTGACTGACATGTTTCGATTTGTTTAATAAAGATTGATTTTAAATAAGGACTTTAAAATGGCAACGATTGCACAACAACTCGCTGAAATTAAAGTGATCCCTGTGATTGCTATTGATCGTGCAGAAGATATTATTCCTTTAGGTAAAGCATTAGCAGACAACGGCTTGCCTGCTGCTGAGATCACTTTTCGCTCAGATGCCGCAGTAGAAGCTATTCGTCTATTACGTGAAGCGCAGCCAGAGATGCTTATCGGTGCAGGTACAGTGTTAAACCGCGAGCAAGCTATTGCTGCGAAACAAGCAGGCGCTACATTTGTTGTTTCACCGGGCTTTAATCCTAATACTGTTAACGCGTGTCGTGAAATTGGTATCGATATCGTACCGGGTGTGAATAATCCAAGCGCGGTGGAAGCGGCAATTGAAATGGGGCTAACGACGCTGAAATTTTTCCCGGCAGAAGCATCTGGCGGCATTAACATGCTGAAGTCATTACTAGGTCCTTATACGCACGTCCAATTCATGCCTACGGGTGGTATCAGCACTAAGAACGTAAATGACTATCTTGCCATTGATCGTGTTATTGCCTGTGGCGGTACCTGGATGGTTGATAAAGCGCTGATCAATGAAGGTCGTTGGGACGAGATTGGTCGTCTTGCACGCGAAGCTGCAGATTTAGTTAAATAAGCTCGTGCAGTAATAGTAAAATCCTATCATTAAGGCTTCCTTCGAGAAGCCTTTTTTCGATAAGCAGTTTTAGCACGATATTCATTTTTGAGTGAGGCACAATGCAGATTGCTTTTTTACATACATTATCGGCGAATCAGACTTTATTTGACTTATTTATTGCTTCAAGTGGATTAGAAAAACGGGTGAGTATCCGTCATTATTGCGCACCGAAACTTTTGCAACATGCCAGTGAAGTGGGAATCGACGATGAATTAGCAGCGATGGTTGAACAGCAAATAGTACTGCTGGAAGAGCTGGGCGCAGATTGGATTATCTGCACTTGCTCCAGCATTGGTGCGTTAGCTGAACAGGCAAAAACACGCTTTGCTCAAGTTATGCGAGTCGATAGGCCGATGGCAAGCGAGGCGAGCCAATGTGGTCATATTAAAGTGTTAGCAGCGCTTGAAACCACCATCAATCCTACGATGATCTTATTGGCAGAATACGATGCTGATATTGCACAGCGAGCCACAGTGGAAGTCATTCCCGAGGCGTGGGCACATTATCTGGCTGGAGACAATGACACTTACCTAGCGATCATCGCGCAATATACTTACGATCATTGTGAAAACGATAGTCGTATTGTGTTGGCACAAGCTTCAATGGCACCGGCGATTTTGCAACTCGATCAAGCGACACGTCAACGCACCTTAACCAGCCCAAGTTTGTGCTTGGACTATTTACTGGCTGAGCTGGAAAATAACGATAATGGTGATTCACAATGATGACATCGTTAACGCAGTGGACAATACCGGAATGGAATTTTGCCCAAACCATCGGCATGGTGGCTTTTTTTATTGGAGCGACCGCTTTCTTACACAGCGATGGGCGACGCTTTCGTCTTCATTTGATGTTGTTCCAAATGGTGCTGTGTAGTCACTTTGTGATGATGGGGGCGCTGGTGGCAGCGTTTGGATGCGGTATTAGCGCTATACGTAGTTACGCGTCGACTAAAACACAATCAACATCTGTGATGTTGTTCTTCATCATTATGTTGTGGGTGATGGGATTACCTCAGCTTGAAAATCATTATGAACTACTTACTCTTTTGGGGTCATCGGTAGCCACTTATGCCTTGTTTAAAATACAAGGAATTAACATGCGTCTGTTGGTCATGTTCAATTCATTTTGTTGGTTCATTAATAATTTCTTGTTGGGATCGGTTGGTGGTGCCTTGATGGAGTTGACCTTCATCATTCTCAATAGCGTCACCATTTTACGCATGTTCAGCTCACGCCTTTTGGGTAAGGTTTAGGATTTAAAGAACATTGGTAGAGGATAGATGTTGCCACGTAAATAAAAACACCGATCTTTCGATAAAGAGCTCGGTGTTTTTGCATTTTGGTGATGATTACTTTAGCTGCTCAAATACAAAAGCTTAAGTTGGAACGCTTTTATATCGCGGCCAATTGACCATTGATGGCATGCATAGCGGGAACCCATGCCAATTTGTCTGCTGACATTTTATTACCGCAAGGTAGCTGAATGTGATTTACTAGCCACACAACACAACCTTGCTCAAGGTTGAACAGCACACGCGCTTGCGAGAAGAAGTTACCGTCATCAAACGCTTCAGATATTGGTAGCGCAGCGCCTTGCCATGCTGCGATTAAGGTTTCGACTTTGTGTTCAACTGTTAGCGTAATCAATTCAGGCTCAAAATCTTTGACAATACGCATTTCAATATTAGTACGCAGACCTGCTTGTTTTAGTGATATTTGGTGTGGAATATTGTTGTCATTCCAAGTCAGTGTTGTATGCATTGATTGTTCTGCTAACCATTGGTGAGAGATTTTAATGATCGCTTTACGGATCGCCATCGGTTCATTAACCGCAATCTGTGGACGGTGTGGCTGCTCTGCATTGAATATGATGAAATCGTTGACCTGAAGATCGGCAAATTGCTCGGTCACTACATCTTCACTGAACGCAACATCACGCACTGCAAGCAGATCTTCGGTAATGCTTTTGAAGGGGTGTAAGCTGTAACCAAAACGTTCTTCGCCTGCAAGTACAATTTGAATATCGATATATTTGCGATGGATTTCAGATTTACACTCCGTCACCAATTTGGTGTTTTCATCAACAACGAAGAAGAAAATATCATCACCTTCTAATTGGTAGCGACCATTTTCCACTGAAGCACTTAAGTGCTTCTTTACCTGCTCGATAACCTCAAACATTTTAATTGGAAGGCTCTGATAAGCTTCCAAGTTAGATAAGTTGCCTTTAAACACTAATTACCTCAATAGCCACTCAGTGGCTGCATTCGAAAGGGCTAGTATAAGCGATCAGCACAATTGGTTGACCAATTATTTTAATATTTAAGTAAGGAAGGATAACTGGATCAAGAATTCACTTAATAGTTGGCTTCATTAATATCATAGAATCTTAAATCACCTTGTTCATTAGATATATGTGTTCGTCAGGTTTTCTTATCGTGAGCATATCCTTGGTCATGTTTTCTTTGTATGTAAGTGGTCAAGTAAAACTGGTCACTAATTTGTATTCATTATTAAATCGGCGTTCTGATTCATTAGGCGTCAAGACACCATTATATTGGTTCGAATCACGACCTAAATATAAAAACTATTCTTTATTCATGAAGAAGCTGTCTTGTGCGGTTTCTTCTATATACGCACTCCACCAGCACATGATCTCTTTACGCTGTTCTAAATAATCAGAGCGGTCGTAACTTGCCCTTACTTCATTTTGATCAGTATGTGATAAGCACGCTTCAATAAGCAAACTATCAAAACCTTGTTCATGAAGGGCTGTAAAGGTTACATAATTATTTGAAATTTACTTACAAAAGAAAGTCATCATCAAACATCCATTTATCTTAAATTAGATTGAATTCTTAAGCAGGATATTATCCTTACAATTGATATGTATGTGCAATTATATGCTTATGATGTTGTTGTGAATGGATATTTAATAGTACAAAAAGAAGGCGAAAAGCATAATAATACTCACACTTTAGTGCCCTAATGCGCATATGTCATGGAGAGGTATTGATATAAGTTCATTGTTTAGTGTCTAATGGCTACATCGAATTTAAGTATGGTTATTTGTTATTAATTAAGGAAGATATTGTAATAAAGCATACTAAATGCAATTGGCTGATTATAGCTAAGTAATAAATATTTCAGATAAAGAAGGGGCTTTTATTAAGCGAAATATTCATTGTGTTAGTTATAATAAATATATTGTGTGTGCTTTATTCTCGATGGAGTGAATTATGCCAATTATATCTATGCCTATACAGAATAAAGAAAACTTATCTGTACGTTTAAATATATTATCTTGTACAGATTTATCAGATTTTATGGAAAAATTTTTTTTCCCTTGTTTTATAAGTACATCTAAAAATAGCGAGATTAATATTTTATCTCATATTATTGAATATGAAGATGGATGTTATATTGTTTCATCTAGAGTGACACCTCACATTATTCAGTGTGATTTCTCTAATAAAAAAGATTTTGTTTATTTTGTTTATTCAAGAAATAAAATTACGTGGTGTAATGATAATGGTAGAGGTGTACTACAAAATGGTGGATTTATAATCTTCGATTGTAATAAACCATTTAAATATGAGTTTCATATTGAAACTGATGTTGTGTGCTTTTTATTACCAAAATCTTTTCTTTGTGTTGGTAAAAATGTATTTGTAAATAATATTGGCTCAATAAATAATACTAGATACGATGATGTTCTTATAGAATTAATTCTTGGATTGTTTAATTATGACAATCAAGTGAAAGTAAAATTATCTGCTATTACTAGTTTGTTAGCAATCGCATTATATGAAAATGATGTTGTTAATCTAGTAACAAAGAGCGAATATGAATTTAAAAAAATGACAAATTTAATTAGGATAAATATTGGGAATTCAGAATTATGTTTAAACTTTATTGCATCCGAACTTCATATGTCAAAAAGCAAAGCACAAAAAGTTTTTTATAAAAATGGAACTTCATTCAGAGTTGTTTTAAAACAATCTAGAGTAGATGCTCTTGCTATTAAATTGTTGAGTGAGGGAAATAAAACAATAAATAAGATATGTTTTGATTGTGGGTTTAAAACTGTAGCAAATGCAAATATTCAATTTAAAAAAATATACCATATGTCTTTATCTGAATACCGGAGAGTACAGAGGATAAAGAAAATAACAAGTTAGATTTATTATAATAAATAATCCTCTAATGTTAGTAGTTGATGTGATAATAAATAAATTATTTCCTATTTATAAAAAGAAGAAACGTGCAGCTATTATTAAAACAAAAATGGAGAAAATTCGATACCAGTTGATTCAAGCTGTTTGTGATGATGATAAGTATCTTCGGGATGAGTTGTTATTTATTTATGAATCATTACTTATTGATTTCGAATGTATATATGATGATTTAAATAATAACCATAGATGAAAAACATATTACTAATAGTTGTTTGTAATATAAATATAATGAGAGTAATGAATATAAAAATAGTTGGTTTTTATCCTGATTCCTTTTTTGTGTTAATTAAAACAAAAAAGGAATCAGGATGATGATAGTAGTCAGGAAGATTTGTATTAATAATATATTTAAAATGGAATTAAACATGAAAACGAAAATCACTTTTGCAGCTGTTCTTTTGAGTACCCTTGTTTCAAGTTCTGCATTTGCGAATACTGGAACGATTAATTTTGTAGGGTCGGTATTTGATACTACTTGTGATTTTATTGGTGAGCAAAATGGTGCTCAAAATAATACGATTGATCTTGGTACAAGTGCCATCGATGTTGTGAATGCTGGTACAACGCCAATTGTTGATTTCTTCTTAGTAGGAAAGACAGAAACTGGCGAAGCATGCGAGGTTGAAGCGGGAAAATCTGTTGATGTTTCTTGGATTCCTGCAACTGGCTCATGGGATGCAATGGGCTTACAAAATACAGGTACTGCAGCAAATACTGCAGTTAAATTAATGGATAAAAATAGTAAAGCATTTAGTGCTTTTTATGAAACAGTGCAATATACAGCAGCAGATGCTGCTGGCGGTAAAATACCATTTAAAGCTCAATTAGTAAAAACAGGTGCTGATGCAACTGCTGGTACTGTGATTTCTGCTGCTAAATTTGCTGTTGCTTATAAATAAGCACTATTTGTAATCAGTAATAAAGGCCTTATTAATAATAAGGCCCTTTAGTTATGGGGTTTTATGAAATACTCGCTTAAGAATAGAAAAATAAAAAAGATCATATTTTTTGCCATTATTAATCTTGTTTTTTTAAAACCTCTCTATGCTCAATCTGAGTTAGATTTCTCATTTGTTCAAGGACAGGGTACTCAAATTCCTGATGTTCTTAAGCAGTCATCAGGGAATGTTCCTGGACAATATCTTATTGATGTATTTTTCAATGGTCAAAAAACTGGACGGCAAGCATTAACAATAACAACAGATGATAAAGAAACGTTATGTTTATCATCAAGCTGGTTGACACAACTAAATTTGCCTATTAATTTTGAAAAGATGAATGCGACATTTAATATTACACGTCAATGTTATGACTTCAGTCGTATTAAAGGTGGAAAAATAACCTTTGATTATGGTCAACAATCTTTAAAGTTAAATTTACCACAAATTGTATTGTTAAATGATACACAACAAAAAGATTGGGATTATGGTACACCTGGTTTTCGCTTAAATTATGCAATTAATGGTAATAAAAGTTTTGGTTATGGCTCAATACCTGATACTGAAAATATCTATGGAAATATTGATTTTAATGCTAATTATGGCTTATGGGTTTTATCAGCAAAAACCAGTGGTACAGATAATGATGGTTTTACATCCCCAGATTTAACATTATCAACCGCAATACAGTCAGTACGAGGTGATTTAATTATTGGTAAGAGCTTTTCTCATTCTACTATCTTACCTGATTTTTCTTTTTATGGTGCATCTTTACGGTCTAATTCAGCGATGGTGCCGTGGAGTGCTCGCGGTTATGCTCCAATTATTGATGGGGTATTAAATGGAAATTCGCGTATAACGGTGAAGCAAGGTAGCTATGTTTTATATTCAAAGACTCTGCCAGCAGGACCATATTCACTAACAGATATATCACCTGTGTCTAATGGTGATATTATAGTAACTGTTGAAAATGATAATGGCACGATTTCTACAAGAACTTATCCAGTCACAGCAATGCCTACATTACTACGCGATGGTGATTTTAATTATAACTTTGCAACAGGTATTCGAGAAAATTCAAGTAAAATAGAAGGTATCTTTGGGTTAGCTTCGTTAGATTATGGTTTAGATTTTGGTACAGTTAATGTTGCTTCAATAATACATCGTCAGTATCAAAGTATTGGTTCTGGTATTACATTACCAATTAGTGACTTTGGTGCTATTTCAACTAGCTTAAATATGGCTTGGAGTCATTACGAAGACACTGTGCAACAATCATTTTTGAAAAAAAATCAAAAAGGCATAAGTGCAATATTCCAATATGCAAAAGATTTTGGCCAAGATACGAATCTTCAATTATTAACATATCGCTATACAGGTAAAGGATATAACGATTTTAGTAGCTTTAATCCTCAAAATATTCATAGTGATGGTGATAAACATAGTCGTTACGAAGCTATTGTTACTCAGCGTCTTGAATCTGCATATTTAAATATATCAGGTTGGGCGCAAAATTACCGTAATGGAAAAAATCGCGATATAGGAGCAAGTTTGTCGTTATCGACAACGGTTGGAAATATATCTCTTGGATTAGGTGGTTCTTATACAAAATCAGGCTCAACTGGATCACAATATAACACTTCTTTAAGTGTTAGTATTCCATTTGACTTATGGGGAAGAAATCAGTTTTCAAATAGTAGTGTGAGTTATGATTCGTTATACGGTACATCATTTAATAGTGGAATATCGTTCTCAGTAAATGATGATATTAATCATAATTTAAATGTGAATGTGGGTAAAAATGAACGAACAGCATCGTTATATACTGGTGTTCGTTTTGATGCGGTACAAACAGGATTATCTATTTCTCAAAGTGAACAGTCGACAGCACTATCTGCTAGTATTTCTGGTTCAGTTGCAGGTGCAAAAGGCGTAGGATTTGCTTATTCTAGACAACAAAATGACACAATTGCGATTGCCCATATTAATGAACTAGATGATATCAATTTTAATGGTTCATCTCCAACAAACATATGGGGAAATACTATTGTACCATTGAGTAGTTATCAGCGTAATGATATTACAATTGATACTAATAATATTCCAGAAAACGTTGAATTATTAAATAGTACATATCAGGTAGTTCCCACTAATAAAGCAATTATTGTTAGAGACTATAAATATATTAATGTTAGTCGTTATTTACTTAGAGTGTTAAACAAACAAGATAAACCTTTTAATATGGGGACGCAGGTTAAAACAGATGAGGGAACTGATGTAGGGTTTGTGGCAAGTGGTGGTATTTTAGTTGCAACGTTGTTGTCAACACCAAAATTCTTAGAAATTAAAGAAAATAATTTAGTTTGTCGATTAAATATTACGGGAATAAAGCCTGGCAGTAATTATGTGACAGATGTCCGTTGTCAATAAATAAGAGAAAATTATGAAAATAAAAATATTAATATTATTAATGCTTTGTACTCTTTCACACTCAGCATTCGCTGCTTTTATTTTAAATGGAACACGATTTATTTATGATGAGGGACGTAAAAATATTTCTATTGAAATTTCTAACGAATCAAAAGAAGCATACGGAGGTCAAGTATGGGTAGAAAATGTACTTCTTCCTAAAGATGATGTCGCATTTGTGCCAATGCCATCTTTTTTTAAAGTGGATGGTGGAAAAAAACAAGTTGTTCGTATAATAAAAGTTTCTGACAAGTTACCTAAAGATAAAGAATCTATTTTTTGGTTGAACGTTCAGGAAATTCCACCCGTAAATAAAGATAAAAATAACGTAATGGTTGTTGCTGTTAATACGCAAGTTAAATTAATTTATCGGCCAATATCAATAACAAAAAAAAGAGAAAATGCTGAAGCTAAAATGAAATTGGTAAAAGAAGGTAAATATTATAGATTAAACAATCCAACCCCATATTATTTTGCAATAACAGAGCTAAAAGTAGATGGTAAAACTATAAAATTAGAAAAGGAATTAAGCCATAAACTTGGAATGGTATCACCTAAAAGCTCAATATTATTGAGTGATATTAAATTATTACCTACATCAATAGTAGTTATAAAAGCTATTGACGATTATGGTGCTGTTAATGAGTATGAGGTTAAATAATATGAAAGTAAGGAGTATTTTTTTATTTATATCTGTTTTTATTAGTTTAAGTATTTCAAAAATAGTATTTGCAGTGAATGTAACATTATCACCTGGAGATACTTATATTGCACATGCTCCCTTATCATTATCAAGTGAATCAACATCATCGCCTAATGGTGGTGTATGTTTTGGTTTTGCTAAATCACAGGCACCAGATTATTTTTGTCAGCTTCCAATGAGTTATTCAAAAAGTGGAATTAAAGCATCTGTGTATTCCGCTTCTGCTGAAATAAAATATGAAGATATTTTACCGAAAATGGAAATAACAAATGGAATTATTACTTGTACATCAGGAAGCTGTAGTGATTCAAATAAGATAGCGTTATTTAAAAAATATTTAACAGGAACATCAATAAGGGATGAGGATGATTATTATTCCAGAGCTAATTTAAAAACGATTAAAATAACAGCATCTAATAAGGCAAAGCCTGGTACCTATATAATTCCTGTTTCTATATCTAATATTGATGGGGCTTATTGGAAGACAAAAAGATCCTTAGATATTTTTGTAACAGTAAGAAATACTACTTGTACAATGATGAATAAGGTAATAGATATTGGGAAAATTTTTCCTGGAAATAAAGCTACAAAAAAAATAGATTTAAATTTAGATTGTAATAACTCAATTAATGGAGCGTCTTGGAAGTATACAAATATTAATTATAATGGTACCGATAATACCAATTTGAAAAATGTCTTTATTAAGGTTAAGAATAACAAAAATGATACTTTAGAAAGTAATAAAGATTATTCATCTGTTGATGATTTAGGTGAGATTTTTATTGAAATAGATGCAAGGAAAAATGCTCAAGGGGGTAAATTAAATGTGCCATTACGATTTACTCTTACCTATTCGTAATAGGAAAATTATATGTACATTTATAAATTATTACCAATTATTGTTTTTATATCATTCTTTTCTTCAGCTAAAGAAGCAACTTCAACCGTTGTAGTCAATGGCATGATATCTATACCTACGTGTTTAATTAATGGCAATATTGATATGGCGACAGGATTAAGTCAGACTATCGATTTAGGTAGTTATACAACATCTGATGTGATTTTGGAAAAAACAAAAAAAATTAATGTTCCATTAATTATAGATTGTTCAAAATCAACTGGGTTGAATGGTATATCATTAGAGTTATCTACATTAGGTAATTATGGAGCAGTTGGTAGCTTTCGAAATGGTGTTATTAAAACAAGTTTAGATGGTATATCAATATATCTTCAATGGAAAAATAGTAATCATTCTGTTGATTTATCTGCTGGAGCTAAAAAAAATATTCCTAATACTAATAGTAGTAATATATTTGATGGAAGTATGAATGCTAGAGTATTACCTATTGTTGGATTTTCTTCTAATACAATAGAAAAAGGACGTTTTCGAAGTGGTATTAATGTAACATTAAGTTATTATTAGAAACGAATAGGTAAATTAATAAGGATACTATAGTTAAAGAATCCTTATTGAATATGCTTTAAATATATTGAACGGTTATTATTTTTTTATTAGAGGTTGGTGGGGTATTCTTGTCAATATGCTGAACTGTTGTTCTTATTATTTGATTACAATTTGAGTTTTTAACTATAGATGTATTTTGTAAATATGTTAGTTTAATATCACATGACGGAGTGATTATTTTTCCTGTAAATATTAATGTGTCTCCATAAGATAACTTTGTGAAAAATAATAAGCTTATCAAGATTAATTTTATCATAAAACATTCCTTTGTCTTTATGTTAATATTTTCTTATTGAACGCATAATAAATATTAATGATGTTGGTGTTATTTGCTACTAAAAAAATAAATATTAAAGTGATTATTTAACCTTGTTCTAAAAAATCTATGTAAATAGTGATATTTTTACTATCTATCTTGACTATTTGTTTTTCTTTAAAAAAGATAGTTATAGTTGTATTTTATCCTTTAGTGGTATCTTTAATTCCTTGGTAATATTGATGTATGAAATGGTCAGGTTTATTGATGTGTTTAATATGCAAATATATTTGAAGTCAATCACAATTTTATATGTGTCTTGATATCTTAATGAAAGTATTAATATAAAGTGATCTTAATAATGAAAGTTGAATTGATGATTGTTAATGACCAATATTTTGATTTATCATATCCATTGAAAAATGAATTTTCTATTGAAGGTGGAACAATTGGAGCAAATGTATATTGTGATTGGTGCCTAAATGACAATCGTTGGAAATTAAAAGATATTCACTGCTATATATCATTCGAAAATGATATGTTTTATATCACAGATTTTTCTGATCAGATTTATATTAATGATTCATTATTTGCGATTGGCTTTGATATTACTGTAAGATTAAATAAGAATGACATTTTGTATATAGGCCCTTATGTCATTAGGGTGAATTATTTAAAAGATACAATTAAGATCAAAATGATTGAATAACTCAAATAGTATCATTTTGAGAATGATGCATTTATTAATACATCATTTTAGAAGCTGCCTTGTGCAGCTTCTTCTATATATGCACTCCACCAGCCCATAATCTCTTTACGCTGTTCTAAATAATCAGAGCGGTTGTAACTTGCCCTGACTTCATTTTGATCTGCGTGTGATAAGCACGCTTCAATGAGTAAACTATCAAAACCTTGTTCATGAAGAGCGGTAGAGGCGACTGAGCGCAGCCCGTGAGCGACTAATTCATCCTTTAACCCCAGACTACGTTTAATAGCGGCATTCGCAGTAAACAGGCTTACATGGCTTGCTGTATCACGCTCACCAGGGAAGACATAATCGTACAGCTCACTCAGCGGACGTATCTGATCTAGTATCTCGATAGCCTGTGGCGTTAATGGTATACGGTGTGCTTTTCGACGCTTCATATTTTCTGCTGGAATCGTCCATACTCGATTTTCTAAATCAATATCAGCCCAATGTGTTGTAGCTGCTTCTTTAGGTCGCGTCATTGTGTGCAATTGCCACAGAATGAGTAATTTGGTTTTCGTTTGCACTCTTGCGCAGGCCTTTAAGCGCTCTAAAAAGTCAGGCAGTTGCTCTGGCCGTATTGTTGGCATGTGTAATACGGTATTTTTGCGAAATACTTTAATTATCTTGGCAAGTGGGTTGGCATGAATTAAACCGTGGTTAACCGCAAAATCCATTATCTGATTAACACTCTGGCATATTCTTTTAACGGTTGAATATTTACCGTCTTTTTCTAATGGCCGTAATACTGCAATAGTACCAACAGCATTAATTGCAGTGATTGGCATTTTGCCAAGATGAGGGAAGATATATTTATCTAATGTTCGCCATTCACGATAAGCGTGTTCGGGCGTGATGTTGTCCTTTTTGCGCTCAAACCATAATTCAGCAATGGTTAGAAAGGTGTCTGCCTGTTGTTTGCGAGCTTCTAACTTTTTGGTTTGCTCAAATGACTTTGGGTTTATGTGTTGTGCTAATAGTTCACGATACTCAACCGCTTTTGTGCGAGCATTGGCGAGTGATAGATCCGGGTAAGTACCTAGCGTGAGTTTCTGTGTTTTATTTGTTACAGGGTCACTATATTTAAATTGCCATGATTTAGTGCCAGCAGGGCGTACACGAAGCTGTAATCCATTACCATCTGATAGGGTAAATTCCTTGCCTGTTGGTGCTATAGTTTTCACTTTTCTATCGGTAAGACGTGTCACTTGACGAGCCATATTCATCACCTCAAAACTAGACTTTGCCATTATATATTAGTTTCGATTTATGGGGTACATCATGGGGTACTAAAAGTGTTGGCTTGGGGTATTATTCAGTGGATTTTAATGGACGATAAATTATAGTTAAGTTGTTGATTTGTAATATTAAATGTGGTTTTTATCAAACGTTAATGGACGTGTATTTTTAGTCCCTGCTGACTCAACTTCTGCGTAGTTAACATTCTTTTTTTTGTAGAATATATGAGTCTCTTCATAAGACAGTTGCATGTCTTTTATAACGTTAGCTGCGCTTGCTGCTAGCTTTGTATTACTAGAAGCAATGAAATCGCTATATAGATCTTCTACAGGTACATTAAAGCGATGCTGTAAATGGAACTCTTGTTCTTTCAGTATCCCACCAATACGATCGTGTGTTTCAGATTGATGTTGAATAGTCGAGCAACTAAGCATCCCTAAATTATCACTTTCGAGGTCTTGTTGAATGTTCCCCAACGTACTGTTATTAGTGGCGTAATATCATGGATATCTTTGTCTCTAAGTATGAATATAGCTGGAGCTAGTATTATAGGGTAAGCTGTTTCAACAATACCAAGGTCTTCATCGATAGCACTTCACTAGGCATATCAACAATTGTTGGCATGTAGTCAGCGTAAGATGTATCTTGATTTAATATCTAAGATATATGCACCATTGTTGCCAGTGATTGTTGTTGGTTCTCCTACATCTAACTTGCCGTTAAAGTTTAAATCCAAACCTACAGTTGCACCTTTTATAGCCATCAATGGCTTTGCCTTGAATACTACGAGTTGAGCTCGTGTTATCTGAATCAGAGCCGTCCGCCGCATGCAGATAATAATAGTATTGATGATATACCAAGAGCAATGGTTGAAACTTTCATTATTTATTCCTTAATGAAAATATGTTTTAGGTAAGTTTTCTTTTTGTGATGTAGTCAACGATGCGGTATTTTATGTCACATGAGTGGTTGCAATATAATGCTAGTTATTAGAGTTGTGTCATTGGTAACGTTTTTTCATTAATTATTTTTTGTATTCGAATATTGTGTAGAGAACTAAATTTAATTTAGTAAGTTAATGAAAGATGGATTTAATATTTGTAGGAGAAAAATTTCTGTATTCTATTTATTAGTTTAATAAACTTCTACACACAAATGATATATGTTTTAAATTTCTTTGATTTGGATTTATGAGAGTAGTTAGGTGGCAGAGCCGTAGCTTGGGTTGAGAGTGAAATAACAGATTGGATTCAAGCTAAAATAGTGCAAAGAACAAATTAAATATATAGTTAGAAAGTAGCGTGAGCTACTTTCTAACTTTGGCGTGGTTACACATTAAAGCATCAATATCATGTTGATCATTGTTTACCATTTTCTTATTGGCCTAATAATGATAAATGGAACTTATTGCCGACGACAGCCAAAGAAAAACTTTTTAAAAGCGATAAATTACCAACGGCTGGACGGTTATATGATTCGAAACGACGAATTATTGATTGGTGGCAGTTAGCTTGGGGCGCTAATCAGCAACGTTTCTTGACCGAAGCCTCGCTTTCTTTACCAAACTTATCTGTACAGTGGTGACTTTGAAGCCGTATTTGAGGCAATGGGTTTACAAGTTAAAGGCGTGAAAAGTCGCTTATTGGTTTCTGAGTGGTAGCGGTTAAATGAAATTTTACGCCATGAGAAGAATTAATAAGGGTGTAATGCTATAGGAAAAAAAGATAAAACGTTTTTATAATATAAAATCGCCCATAGAATATAAATGTCTAGTTTTTAAAACGGAGTAGGAAGCCAGCCTTTATAATGTATGCTTTTTAGATACAGTGGGTTACAAAGTTAGTTTAATAGTTAGTAATACTAATTTAAAACATTAATAGTGATATATACAGTTTATTATGTGCTCAGTTTTATTTGGCTATTTCATATTTGTATACTTCAAGATGTTGAAATATAGAATATTATTTAACAGCTATTGTTAAATCGTGGTAATAATGTTGATTTATTAATTATAAATGTGAGTTACCTTACATAATGATAAAATATAGACTAATATGAATTGATCTGCATCACTATTTTACTCCTAGTTAGGTATTATTATAAGTATTAATACCTAATTGAGATAGTTAGACGTTGATGAAATATATAATAAATAATTTCCTCTATTATGATGCTGTTGATGCAACGTTGAGTCTTCATGATGATGGTATTTCTGACACTCATCTTTCAATTACTGCTAATGCATTGTTATATTTTTTATTACAGCATGATGGTATCATTACTCGTGATGAAATAATGAAAAGAGTATGGGATGATAATGGGTTAACATCATCAAATGGAAATCTTAATCAATATTTAAGTTTGTTAAGAAAATCATTTCGTAATTATCAAATAGAAAATGTAATTATTACAATTGCGCGTGGGCGACTAGAAATAAATAAAGATATATGTATTGAAATTATTGATGATAATAAATTACATCCGCTTTTTTTTAATCAAGAAAAACAGTTGGATGAAAATATAAAAACTAAAAATTATGATTATAAACCAGATGTGAATCTGGTAGTAATAGATAAAGATCAAAGACAAGAGCGTAATTGGATGATAGCTTGTGCCATTTTATTTACGGCAGCATTAATATTATTATGGACGGCAATTATTTCTGAACATTCCATCAATGTAGTCAAATTAAATCAAGTGTCAGCGGGTATTTGCGAATTGTTTTCTAATGAAAATATGATTAACTCTGAAATGAGTAAAAGTTACCAAAATAGCTTTAACGTGGTACGTGAAAAACTGAATTTAGAATGTAATGAAGATCGAAGATTTGTTTTTTATTATAGTGACAAATTCAAGAATAAAGGTTTAGGGCGTACTTTTATGGCTCAATGTGCAAAGAATGAAAATAATCCTTATGCCTATTGCGATAATTATTTTTACTACTCTTGGAAATAAGAATGAAATCTAAAAAAAATGGTAAAATATTTTTCTTTTATATGTTGATCCTTTTTTTTCTTTGTACGTTACCTTTTTTGTCTAAAGTTCTTTTAGAAAATAGGGGAGAAATGAAGTGTATTGCGCGTGCAATTATGCACTTTGAGGATCCTAATGTAGAAACGGTAAATGCTAATATCCACTTCCATTTTGCATCTAAAGGACAAGGTTCTATGGTTGTGGAAGGTTATTCTGACTCAAAAGCTGGATGGTTATATCTTCAGCGTTATGTGAAATTTGAATATGATAGTCAACAAATATCTAATTTAGAACGCATGTATAAGGTAAAAAAGTGGTCATCTAGCAAATCATCTATAGATGAAGCACCAGATGTTATTTTTGATTATTTCATGCGTGAAATGTCCGATAGTAATCATGCATTACAAATTCATGTTAAAAAATTAAATCATAGTACAGTATTATTAAGCTCAATTAACTCTCCTTTATTTATCTGTTCTTTATCTGAATAGAACCATCTTTATCTATCATTTCTCTGCGCTGTAGTTTGCCACTATCAGATTATATTTAAGTTAGCTAAGCATAGAGATGACATCTCTTTTTTTAGCCTAACTTTTTTTACTTCGTTAAGTATATTGTTTTTATATTTTTAATCTAAATTACTGTACTTACAAAGATTAACTTTATTTGAAGTTAATTCGTTATGCTTTTTCTATATAGAATTCCAATATACTTGGTCTGCTTGGTCTGCTTGGTCTGCTTGGTCTGCTTGGTCTGCTTGGTCTGCTTGGTCTGCTTGGTCTGCTTGGTCTACTTGTTTTCTTAGATTTTAGTGATTGTTCTTTCATTGTCTTTGTTATCTATCTACTCATATTTGCAGTAGATAATTCTGTTTCAGAGTATATTATTTATTTCCTGCTTGTTATGTACCTCTTTACTTTCTCATTGCCTCATTGCCTCATTGCCTCATTGCCTCATTGCCTCATTGCCTCATTGCCTCAATGCTGGGATTACCCTTTAAACTCTTATATCGAGTTGAGGTGTGTTTACAGGCATTTCTGCTATTTGAGAATAGTATATCTGTTTTTCATCAATGACTGCTTTTGTCCACACCCTTATCTAAATAGCTATTGTCCTAGTTCACAGTTATTACCTTTAATTTATTGATAAATAAGAATTACTTTAAAATTGTTGATGATTCTATTAAGTAAGAGAATGAATGTTGAATTTTCTATTTTTTAGATATTGTAAAAACATAAAAATCAGATTAATTTCGTGAATATAGGTATTAATCAAGACTAATTTTAGATTAATCATCTAAATATGGGTTTTTTTAGGGGTAATATGCCATTTTGTTTTTTTTACCGTTATGGTTGTTTCGTGGTTGCTAGTGAACTTGTTTTACAACGTTCTTGAGTAAGTAAGTTACCTCGTTCTGGTAGCTTTCTAATAACAACATTTAATCCCAGTAACGGAGGAATCAAACATGGGTGATGCATTAGGTTTGATTGAAACAAAAGGTCTTGTGGCGTGTATTGAAGCTGCAGATGCAATGTGTAAAGCCGCGAATGTCGAGCTGATTGGCTATGAAAATGTCGGTTCTGGCTTAGTAACGGCAATGGTAAAAGGCGATGTTGGTGCAGTGAAAGCGGCGGTTGATTCTGGTGTCGAATCTGCGCAACGCGTTGGTGAAGTTGTGACTTCTCTTGTGATCGCCCGTCCTCATAACGATATCGATAAGATCGTTATTAAACATAAAGCATAAGGCTAACAAGGAATACGACATGAAAGATGCGTTAGGTCTTATTGAAACTAAAGGATTAGTTGCTTGTATTGAAGCGGCTGATGCGATGTGTAAAGCCGCCAATGTTGATTTGATCGGTTATGAAAATGTAGGTTCAGGCTTAGTTACCGCCATGGTTCGCGGTGATGTAGGTGCTGTAAAAGCGGCTGTTGATTCTGGCGTTGAATCTGCGCAACGAGTAGGTGAAGTTGTGACTTCTCTTGTGATCGCTCGTCCACACACTGATATTGAGAAAATTGTTTCTCAATACACCATGACTGAATAAAAGGAATATCCGATGAAAGACGCATTAGGTCTTATCGAAACAAAAGGGTTAGTTCCAGCAATTGAAGCCGCTGATGCAATGTGCAAAGCCGCCAATATTGAATTAATTGGCTACGAAAATGTCGGTTCTGGTTTAGTTACTGTCATGGTGAAAGGGGATGTAGGCGCAGTAAATGCTGCGGTTGAGTCTGGTATTGAAGCGGCTCAGAAAATTGGCGCTGTAGTCTCATACCGTGTAATTGCTCGTCCGCATAACGACATCGAAAAAATCGCCTCTCAACACCGAGCATGAAGATGATCCTGCTGGCTAGGCAATGCCTCGCTAGCGGGAAGTAAGATGAAGGATTATTGGTCATGATGTTAGATAAAGATTTACAGTCCATTCAAGCCGCTCGTGAGTTGGTAAAGAATGCGAAAAAGGCCCAGCATCAGTTTGCTAAGTTCTCTCAGGAACAAGTCGACAAAATTGTTGCACATATTGCCGCTGAAGCTGCACGACATGCTGAAGTCTTGGCAAAATCAGCGCATCAAGAGACGGGTTTTGGGCGCTGGCAAGACAAAGTGCTTAAAAACCTTTTTGCTTCAACGCAGGTACATGAACATATCCGTGATATGAAAACCGTGGGCATTATTGCTGATGACTCGGTGAATAAGATCATGGAAGTGGGTGTGCCGTTGGGGGTAATAACAGCACTTGTTCCATCGACGAATCCAACGTCGACTATTTTCTACAAAACGTTAATCGCATTGAAAGCGGGTAACGCCATTATTTTCTCACCGCATCCCAATGCGAAAGTGTGTAGCCAGCAAGCGATTGATGTCGTGAAACGTGCAGCACTAGAAGCTGGTGCGCCAGAGGGGATTGTTGACGGGGTAACCTTGTTGACAATGCAGGCGACTGAAACGCTGATGAAGAGCAAAGATATCTCTTTGATTTTAGCGACAGGCGGTGAAGGTATGGTACGTGCCGCATACGCATCAGGCACGCCAACAATCAGTGGGGGGCCTGGTAATGGTCCTGCATTTATTGAACGCAGTGCTAATATTCCACAAGCGGTGAAAGATATTATCACCAGTAAAACGTTTGATAACGGTGTGATTTGTGCGTCTGAGCAGTCGATCATTGCAGAGCGTTGTATTTATGATCAAGTGCATTATGAGTTAGTACGTCAAGGTGCGTACCTAATGAATGAGCAAGAATCAGACAAACTTGCTGCTATCTTGCTACGCCCTAATGGCATGATTAACCCTGAGCTTGTTGGCCAGTGTGCGTTAACGTTAGCTCAAAAAGCAGGTTTTACTGTTCCGGCGACAACAACGGTATTGGTATCGCCACAAACAACCGTCTCTCCGAAAAACCCATACTCGCGTGAAAAACTGTGCCCAGTATTAGGCTTGTATATTGAAGAAGATTGGCATGCAGCTTGTGAGCGTGTTTTAGCGTTGCTAACCAATGAAGGTATGGGACACACCCTCGTGATTCATACACAGAATCCTGAAATTGTACGTGAATTCGCGCTAGAAAAGCCAGTATATCGAATGTTGGTGAATACCCCTGCAGCACTGGGTGGCATTGGCGCAACAACCAATATTACACCAGCTTTGACATTAGGCTGTGGTGCACTGGGTGGTGGTTCTAGCTCTGACAATGTTGGCCCAATGAACTTACTTAATGTAAGACGAGTGGGTTACGGTGTTCGTTCAATTGAAGAGCTTCGTCAGCCAGCTGTTGTATTAACGCCAGCACCTGCTTGTCAGTCTGCTTACACCTCGTACGCTGAGCCTACATCAGTCGCTCCAGTCGCGTCAGCTCAATCCGTTAGTATTTTCGAAGATACGCGCTTCATGGGGGCTGCACCGACTACTCCGGCTGTCGCGGCAAATACTGTGTCGTCAACCCAGAGTGATGACCGTTTTGCTGCAGTAGTCGCGTCAGCGAATGATGAAATTAATGCCGCGCAAGTTGAGCACATCATTAAGCAAGTTATGGGCCGTCTCGCGCCATAGTACACATAACGAAGGTGGTAAGAATATGCTTCTTGCAACAGTAACCGGGCGCGTTGTCGCCACCCAGAAAAGTGATGAATTACGAGGCTCCAATTTATTACTCGTAACCGCACTTGGTGATGACTTGGAACCCCTTAAAGATCGCACATATGTGGCTGTCGATTGCGTCGGTGCCGGGATTCACGATCAGGTATTGGTAGAAGAATACTTTGCATTACATAAGCAGCAATACAAGGCAATGTCGATAGTCGCCATCGTCGAGAAGATCCAGCAGGAACGATAGGAAAGGCAGAAAGATGAATAAATTTCAGATCAAGCCCACTATTCAATTCGGAGCTAATGCGCTGAATAAGCTGAGAACCTTAACAGGGCAGCGTGCATTACTTATTACCGATCAAGCCATGGTTAAGTTTGGTATCGCAGAGATGGTGAGCCAGCACTTACAGGCTAATCACATGGCGGTTGAACTGTTTGCTGATGTTACCCCCGATCCTGATGTGTCTGTGATTGCCAGTGGTATGAAAGCCTTTATTGCAGCAAAGCCTGATGTGGTGATTGCTGTGGGTGGTGGGTCCGTTATCGATGCAGCTAAAGGGGTGATTTACACCTTGTCGCAAGGTGGTCAGTTAGCTGATAAACCATATTTTGTGGCAATCCCGACGACGAGTGGAACAGGCTCTGAAGTGACCGCGTTTTCAGTCATCAAATCGAATACTGAAAAATGGGTAGTGGTAGATGAGTATATGTTGCCAGACCTGGCGATTCTCGACCCTGCATTGGTGAAGTCTGTACCGGCTTCGATCACCGCAGATACAGGGATGGATGTGTTGTGTCATGCACTAGAAGCTTATGTCTCTAATCAGGCGTCTGACTTTAGTGATGCACTGGCAGAGAAAGCGGTTCAACTCGTCTTTTCTCATTTGCTGGATTGTTATCTACAAGGAAATGACTTGCAAGCGCGCGAAAAAATGCACAACGCATCATGTATCGCGGGTATGGCATTTACCAATGCATCTTTGGGAATTACGCATAGTTTAGCGCATGCGTTAGGTGGCAAGTTTAGAGTGCCACATGGTCGCGCAAACGCGTTACTAATGAGCCATGTCGTCGCATTTAATGCTGATTTTTTTGGCGGCTGTAATACCCCCGCAGCGAAAAAATATACTCGCTTAGCGACGCTGCTTGGGTTACCTGCTGCGGATTATCGTGAAGGGGTACGTAGTTTGCTGGTGGCAATTGATGTATTGCGTGAGCAATTGGGTCAGGTTACTAACATTCAAGCCTGTGGTATTACAGCGTCTGATTTTAACGCCGCGATGGCTGCAATGGTGACGTTGGCTGGCCAAGATAGTTGTACCCCAACCAGCCCGCGTCCAGCGAGTGCCATAGAGCTGGAAACCTTGTATCGAAAGAGTTTTCTAACGGCATCTCTAACGTAATCGCACGGTATTAATTTTCCAATATTCAGATGGCCAGTCAAGGCTGGCCATAGTGAAACAAAATAGTAGGAGAGGCTAACGATGGCCCATTATTCTCTAACGCCACGCGTAAAAATGCTGGCAGAAAAGTTACTTGCAAAAAATAGCTCTATTAATTCAGAACGTGCAACCATTTTGGCCTCGATTGGTGATGAAATTGCAGGCATGCCGCCGTTGGTTAAAAAAGCACAACATTTTAGTCAATTGATGTCGGATCTGCCGCTATACATCGGTCAAGATGAATTGATTGTAGGTAGCCAGTCATCAGCATTACGTGGGGCGATTTTCCACACCGAAGAAGAACTAAATAGCCCTTCTGTGTTTGGTTTTTTAAATAGCGATATGACGCATACGCCAGATTATATGGCAATGATTAGCGTTGGTCTTAACGTGCTAGAACAGCACATGGAATCGCGCCTAAAAAATATTGGTAGTGCGATCAGCCGTAATGGTATGGACGAAGTCAACCAAGGTAAAGCCATGCTATTGGCGTGCAAAGGTGCAGAAACCTTAACACAACGTTTAGCAGCAGAGCTGGAAGCGAAAGCGAATACAGAAAATCATCCGTATCGTAAGGCTGAGTTGCAAGATGCAGCTTCAACGCTACGTCATATTTTGGGTCAGCCAGCAAGAACGTTTAAAGAAGCGTGCCAGGCTTTCTATTTGATTCAACTAATGATGCACCTTGATAACGGCGGCTACGCTGTGGGTCATATCGGGTTCGATAAGGCGCTATACGGTTACTACCAACGCGACATCAACGCTGGGGTGATCACGCCAGAGCAAGCTTACGAAATCGTTGAGTGTTTATGGCTGAAATTGGTAGAGCTGTCTGAAGTGCGAGCTAATGTTGCAGGCACTGGGTACCCAATGTTTGATTGGTTAGTACACGGCGGCAAAATGGCTGATAGCCAGTTAGTGCAAAATGAACTTTCTGCGATGCTATTAGCGGCCCGCAACAATCTCGCGAGCTTGGATAGCGCGCTACAAATGCGTTTATATCAAGGTGGTGTAAGCACAATGGCACCGACCACTGAAGCATCATGTTTCACTGCCGCTGCTGATTGTGATGTGAAAGAGATGGAAGGCTTAACGCCACGTATGCAACGCCTGCGTAGCAATTACCTGAAAGCGCGTCCTAGTGTGTCTATCTACCGTGCGCAAGCATTCACTGAAGTGACGAAGAAGCACCAGGGTTTACCGCTTATTCTGCTGCGAGCGAAAGCGTTCCGCTATGCGTGTGAAACTGCACCGCTATTAATTCAAGATGATGAGCTGATTGTTGGCCACCCATGTGGTAAACCGCGTGCGGGTGCATTCTCTCCAGATATCGCATGGCGTTGGGTGAGTGATGAGCTTGATACTATGAGTACTCGCGCACAAGACCCTTTTGAAATCTCAGAAGAAGACAAACGCATTATCCGCGAAGAGCTTGTTCCATTCTGGGAAGGTCGATCATTGGATGAGATCTGTGAAGCGCAATATCGCGAAGCGGGCCTTTGGGACTTCAGTGGTGAAACCTTTGTCAGTGATTTGTCTTACCACCAAATTAACGGTGGTGGTGATACCTGTCCAGGATACGACATTCTTTTGTTTACCAAAGGTATGAATGGCATTAAAGCAGATGCAGAAGAAAAACTGGCATCGCTAAGCATGGAAAACCCGGACGATATCGATAAGATTTATTTCTACAAAGCATCGATTGAAACCTGTGAAGGCGTGGTGGCTTACTCACATCGTATTGCCGCTCATGCACTGGAATTAGCCGAGAAAGAAACGGATCCAACACGCCGTGCTGAGCTGCTTACTATTGCGAAAACCAATGAGAATGTACCAGCAAATCCACCGAAAACACTGCAAGAAGCATTGCAAAGTATCTGGACCATTGAATCGCTATTTGAAGTAGAAGAAAACCAAACTGGTCTTTCTCTAGGTCGCTTAGACCAATACTGCTACCCAATGTACCGTGCTGATATTGACTCTGGTCGTTTAACGGAAGAACAAGCACTTGAAATGATGCAGGCTTTCATCATCAAATGTGCCGAACTGATGTGGATGTCGAGTGAACTGGGTGCGAAATACTTTGCGGGTTACCAGCCGTTCATCAACTTAACCGTTGGTGGTCAGAAGCGCCAAGGTGGCGATGCTACCAATGACTTAACCCTCATGATTATGGATGCAGTGCGCTTTGTGAAAGTGTACCAACCGTCACTTGCCTGTCGTATTCACAACCAATCACCTCAACATTACCTTGAGAAAATTGTTGATGTGGTAAAAGCGGGCATGGGCTTCCCAGCCTGTCACTTTGATGATTCACACATCAAGATGATGCTACGTAAAGGTTATGATTTCGAAGATGCGCGTGACTACTGCTTAATGGGTTGTGTTGAGCCACAAAAATCAGGTCGAATTTACCAATGGACATCAACGGGTTATACCCAATGGCCAATTGCTATTGAGTTCGTACTAAACCGTGGTCGTATGGTGCTGTTTGATAGCTACCAAGGTCTTGATACCGGTGATCTTAATAGCATTCACACCTTCGAGCAGTTTGATGAAGCCGTGAAAGCGCAAGTGGCTCACATTATCAAATTGTCCGCAATTGGTACCGTTATTAGTCAACGTGTTCACCGCGATGTTGCGCCTAAGCCACTGATGTCTTTGATGGTTGAAGGCTGTATGGAGCAGGGGAAAGACGTTGCTGCTGGTGGTGCGGTTATTAACAATGGTCCAGGTTTGATCTTCTCTGGCTTAGCAACGTATGTTGATTCAATGGCTGCAATTCGCAAGCTGGTATTTGATGATAAAAAATACACATTAGTGCAAATGCGCGATGCGATGTTAGCGAACTTTGAAGGCTTTGAAGAGCTCCGCCGTGACTGTCTCAATGCGCCTAAGTTCGGTAACGATAATAACTACGCAGATGATTTTGCACTCGATATTACCGAGTGGACTGAACGCGAATGTCGTGACTACAAAATGCTGTATTCAACCATGAGCCACGGCACGCTATCGATTTCTAATAACACGCCAATTGGTGAACTAACCAACGCAACACCGAATGGCCGTTTAGCGTGGATGCCATTATCTGATGGTATTAGCCCAACGCAGGGTGCGGATAAGCATGGTCCGACAGCCATCATTAAATCTGTCAGCAAAATGAATGTTGAAACCATGAATATCGGCATGGTGCACAACTTCAAATTCCTGAAAGGTTTGTTGGATACCCCAGAAGGTAAAAATGGCCTGATCACCTTACTACGCACGGCTTCAATTCTTGGTAATGGCCAAATGCAGTTTAGCTATGTTGACAACGAAGTGCTGAAGAAAGCGCAACTTGAGCCAGAAAAATACCGCGACTTAATCGTTCGTGTCGCAGGTTACAGCGCCTACTTCGTCGAACTTTGTAAAGAAGTTCAGGATGAAATCATCAGTCGTACGGTTATAGAAAAATTCTAACCCAGCAGTAAGGGGGTGAAAGCCCCCTTAATTAAAAACACCACTACGCCTAAGTAATGGCAAATAGACACAGGCAAAGTGAGGATAAATAACAATGACTGGGATAGCAGAAGTGAGCAAAGAAACTGAATTGAAAGGGCGTATTTTTAATATTCAAAAATACTCTATCTACGATGGTGAAGGGATCCGTACGCTGATCTTCTTTAAAGGGTGCAATCTTCGTTGTGATTGGTGTGCAAACCCCGAAGGGTTGAGTAGCAAGTTTCAAGTAATGTTTAGCCATGACAAATGCATCGCTTGTGGGAAATGTGCCGAAGTGTGCCCTGCAGGTGTACACCTGATGTCGACCGATACTGAAGGTAATGCAGTGCATACCATTGACCGCAGCGTGGATTGCATTGGTTGCCGGAAGTGTGAAGAAGTTTGCATGGGTAATGCGCTAGATATCATGGGTAAAGACGTGACTGTGCCGGAGTTGATGGAGGTCGTTATGCAAGATTATGACTTCTACATGTCATCTGGTGGCGGTGTCACTTTAGGTGGGGGCGAGCTGAGCTTACAAACGGATTTTGCGGTGGCACTACTGACCGAATGTAAAAAGCAGATGATCAACACGGCCATCGAAACGCAAGGAACAACTAGCCTCGCTAATTATGAAAAGCTCGCCAAGTGTACCGATTTATTTTTATTTGATATTAAGCAAATAAACACAAATCAGCATCGAAGCTTGCTTGGTATTGGTAACGAAGGCGTGAAACGTAACCTTGAGCGATTGGTTGAGCTTGGTGCCAATATTGTTATTCGGATGCCGCTAATTCGAGGTTACAACGATTCATTTGATTCGATCACCGGGGCTTTTGAATACGTCATGGAATTAGCCAAACGTGGTAACGGTAATATCCAGCGGATTGATGTTCTGCCTTACCACCAGTTTGGTAAGACTAAATATGAAAAGCTCGACATGATTTATCCCATCACTCAAGACCTTGGCTATAGCGATGAAGAGCTAAATAAGTTGAGTGACTTCTTTACCCAGTTTGATTTCGATATCCGCTTAGTTCGACATTAAGGAGACAATATGACGGTAAGTATTGGGGTGATAGAAACGATTGGCTTAACGGCCGCCATTCATGCCGCAGATGCTGCATGCAAAGCGGCGGGTGTGCGCTTAACGGGGTATCGCAAAGCAGGGTCGGGATTGGTTTCGGTCTATTTTGAAGGTGAGATCAGTGCCGTGAAAGCGGCGGTTGATTGTGGTGTTGATGCGATCAGTGGTAGTGCTGAGCTTTGTATGTCACTGGTTATGGCAAGGCCGGATACGAGTGTACTGGCGATGCTTTCGCAAGGTTGTCTTTCTAAGGTGCATCATTTGCATCATGCGGTGAAAGAGAAGATGCCAGACATTGCAGTCGATGATAATGCTTCAAATATCACGATTTCGGATCAATTGGCTGTAGATCCTGCTATATCAGAGTCTGCTTCGGAAGCAGCTGTCATGTCAGCATCAACGGCAAAGGATGAGGCTGAACAGGTTGCATCAACGACGCTTGAGAAGAGCGATAAAGCCGTAGTTGAAGAAGTCTCTGAAGCAACATCAGTAACAACGGTGCCAAACCGAAAGCCCGCGATTGCGCGCAATAAACGAGGTAGCACATCAAAATCGCAGGGAAGTAAGAAATGATTAATACCGTATTAATGACTCATATTCAGGAACGACTACCAGCATCGAAGTTATGGACTCCAGTTGTATCATCTGCTTCGTTGACAGGCGCAACAGTTGGGATCCCTACCGGGGTGTCAAACCGTCATGTGCATCTTTCACAAGCTGATATCGAGGCGCTTTTTGGGGAGGGTTATCAACTTCATCCCTTGAAAGAACTCAGCCAACCTGGCCAGTTTGCCGCGAAAGAGTGCGTTATGGTCGTGGGGCCTAAAGGCAGCATTAATAATGTCCGTGTATTGGGGCCAGCAAGATCCGAAACACAACTTGAAGTATCGAAGGCTGATTGTTACGCCTTGGGTATTAAAGCTCCAGTACGTGAATCGGGGGATTTATACCAATCAGCAGATGCATTGCTTGTCGGTACGACGGGACATGTCAACCTGCAATCGAAAGTGATCTGTGCACAGCGACATATTCATATGTCACCGCAAGATGCGCAGTTATTAGGGGTTGAGCATGGTCAAAAAGTCCGGGTGAGTGCTGGTCAGCAATGTGGTTTGGTATTTGAACAAGTTGTGGTTCGCGTCGATGATCGCTATGCCCTTGAATTCCATATTGATACCGATGAAGCCAATGCGGCAGGTATTCGTTCTGGTGATGCGGTTTATCTCGTTGATTGACGGAGTAAAACATGGACGAACAAAGCCTCAACCAACAAGCCATTGATGCCATTGTTGAACAAGTATTAGCAAAAATGGGTAAGCCGACGCTGATGGTACTCACCACCGCGAATGGTTATCACCAAGAAATTGCCAATCATCTTGGAGCATGGACGGGGATACGCTGGCATATTTTAGCGAGTCAACCGTCAGGGGATGAGCTGGCGGCAGTCCATCACCTTGGTAATCAAGTGCATTGGGATGGTGCTAACCCATCCCAATGGTTAAATGATTATGAGCAGGTACTGTTTCCATTCTTGGATTTAGCCACGCTAGGTGAAGTGAGTAACGGTTTGTACTTAACCCCTGCGGGTCAGTTGTTTCAATATGCATTGATGAAAGGGATACCAACGTATGCCTTTAACTATCAATGTGATTTAAACAGTGAGTTAAACCAATTATTAGGGCTATCTGGCAATGTCGCTATGTGTGAACGTGCCACGTTGCAACTGGAGCAAATCGCAAAACTTGGTGTTAGAACAGGCTCGTTACTAACCATTAAGGCGGCTATGTTGGGAACACCTGAACAAAGTGAACCCGTATTAATGTCGTCAATTCCATCTGGATATATCACGCTTAATGAGGTGAAGAATAAAGGAGTAAGAGCATATACGCTACAAGATAATTTAACAGATCTTGCTGCGGAATATATTAAAGAACAACAATTACAGTAATTTATTTATCCAATCATTAAGCAAAATTTAATTAAGCAAGGATCTTAAAATGCCTGAGTCTATAAAAAAATGGTTATGGATGGTGTTAGTTATAGCATCAGAAACGTCAGCCACTTCAACTTTAAAAATGTTTGATACAAGTGTTGGTATGACAAAAACAGTATTATTAGCTGTTATTGTCTTACTCTATATTGTTTGTTATTACTCGCTCTCACAAGCAGTGAAATATTTACCTGTTGGCTTAGCATATGCGACATGGTCGGGCACGGGTATTTTGCTTGTATCTACATTAGGAATGATCTTTTATGGTCAACATCCTGATATGGCAGCAGTAATTGGAATGATCATTATTGCTAGCGGTATTATTATAATGAATTTATTTTCAAAGATGGGTGAAGAAGTCCCCGAAGTTGAAAATGATATAAAATTAACGCATAAAGATGGAGACGTAAAATGTTAAGTACTGGTTTTTTATGGTTAGGTTTGTCGATTTGTTCAGAAATAACAGGTACTTCATTTATTAAGAAAACAAATAGTTTTCGTAAACTAGGTCCCTCAGTTCTTGTTATTTGTGCTTATTCTATCTGTTATTTTGCTTTAACAAAGGCAATGGGATATATACCTGTAGGTATAGCATATTCATTATGGTGTGGTTTTGGTATTGTTGGTGTTACTTTTATGTCTATGATCCTATATAAACAAAAACCAGATTTACCAGCAATTATAGCCATGGCATTAATTATTTCTGGTGGCGTCATTATGAATATATACTCAAATATGTAATTATCTATTTTAATAAAATAATAATGTCGATGAAAATTTACATTATTATTCTTAATAAACATTTTAGTCTGATTACCACCGATACTCAGCGATGGTTAATAATCTCTCTGATATTGGTGGTGATTTTGCACCACATTTAATCAGCGTATTGAATATATCTTTAACTCGAAACTGATAATTAAATCGAAGACAGAATACACCAAGATAACGAGGAATATGTTTTTCTTTAATTGCATGATATGTCTCTTTTATCGAATTTTGAACGTTACCAATCATGGTATCGATCCAATAAAATGCAGCTTTATATTGGTGAAGTTCTTTACCGTTTTTTGGTAATCAACTATGAATAATATCTGCTACTAGGTAAGCGCCTAATTAACTACACATTCTAATTACAGTCCGCTTTTGTCATAGTTTTTCAGACTAAAAGGAAGAACTATGACACAATTCAAAAAATACCAATATTGAACATTTATCGTTAACCAGCAGCAAAATAGGGGTATTTAAATATCGCAATTTTGCAAACAGAATGATATTAATTACGCTAATTTTCATTATTGGGTGAAGAAAATTAAACAAATTGCTCATCAAGTTATTATAAATAAGCCATTGATTCTAATCGGTGAAATCGTGATTATTCATCTACCTAATGAAATTCGAACGGAACTACCAGCATCACTGACATTGATCCAGATTCAGACATGGCTAAAGGCTCTACAATGATCCCAAAAGGTGCTATTTATCTCGTGTTTGGTATTACAGACATGAGAAAAGCGATTGATGATCTCTCACTTATTGTGGTCGATGTACTATAAATGGATCCATTAAGCAGCATATGGTTTATATTTTGTAATCGTGGCAAAGATAAAATCAAGATCCTTTTCTGGGATACGAATGTATTTTAGCTTTATTATCGGCGTTTAGAAAAAGGTCGTTTCAATAGCCAAAGCCAACGGCTTCTGGTCATATTCATATCTCAACGCAGCAGCTGAACTTATTATTATCCGGTCTAAAACTAGAAAATGTCAGCCAAGCAGGTTGTTTAGCGCATGTTAGACGTAAGTTTACTGATGCACAAAAAGTGCAATCAAAGAAGAAATCAGGTCGAGTAGAAAAGGTGATTAACTTCATCGCTAAATTGTATGGTATTGAGCAAGAAGAGAAAGGATTAAGTGCTGTTGAACGACAACAATTACGTTAACAAAAATCAAAACCTATCTTAGATAAATTCCATGAATGATTATTTGAAACCCAAGATAAAGTATTACTAAAAAGTCAGCTAGGAGGTACGGTTAATTACACCATTAATCAATGGCAAAAGTTGCTCACCTATCTAGAAACCATAATTCAGCGATGGTTAAAAGGTATCTGCTTGTTGTTTGCTCAAATGACTTTGGGTTTATGTGTTGTGCTAATAGCTCACGATACTCAACGGATTTTGTACGAGCATTGGCGAGTGACAGATCAGGATAAGTACCTAGCGTGAGTTTTTGTGTTTTATTTGTTACAGGGTCACTATATTTAAATTGCCATGATTTAGTGCCAGCAGGGCGTACACGAAGCTGTAATCCATTACCATCTGATAGGGTAAATTCCTTGCCTGTTGGTGCTATAGTTTTCACTTTTCTATCGGTAAGACGTGTCACTTGACGAGCCATATTCATCACCTCAAAACTAGACTTAGCCAGTATATATTAGTTTCGATTTATGGGGTACATCATGGGGTACTAAAAGTGTTGGCTTGGGGTATTATTCAGTGGATTTTAATGGACGATAAATCATAGTTAAGTTGTTGATTGGTAATATTAAATGTGGTTTTTATTAAACGTTAATGGACGTGGTATTTTTAGTCCAGGGAACCACTGAATTGTTTGACTACTCATTTGATTTTTATACTCTTTATTTTTCTAGTTAACCTGTGGCGTGCAACCAGAGGTACTAAAATTTACTGTAAACGATAACGGTGGACGGTATTTCCTATCCACACTGGTAATGCTGCGATCGCTTACATACAAATACTTATCACTGAGTTTACCATAACTGCTAGGGGATGCTTGCCCGTTAATGTATTTAGACGTTACAGCGCGGTAAGCATGGCTAGTTATTGCCCTGTGGTTATTGTGCAGATGCTATTGCTCAGTCGTAGCTAAGGCTTGTAGCTAAATACTGACCAAGGTTTTATTAAATCAGTAGAAATTAATATTAAATTGTTTAAACGTAGTCTCATTACCGTCGTTGATTGTAAGTTGTTAGTATTTTAGTTTTATGTGGTTTTAGGATTGCATTAATTGTTTCAAAATGTAATTTTTATTATAAATATTTGTTTTTATACATATTTTTTGTTTTTTGTAAATATAGTCAACTTTTGGGATTTACTTTAAACTCACGATCCTTATATACAACTAGTTTTTTAATGATGACTGAATTACTTGCGAATTTAATCGCTTCATATAGTGCCGAATTTATATCTGATGCATTTATATATCTTATTTTATCTCTTCTTATTTTATCCATTGTTTTAGCTATTTTACATAAAGCACCAAGATTTACGGCCAGCACAACAAATATTCTTACTTCGTTAGGTATTTTAGGTACTTTTGCCGGTATTGTTGTTGGCCTTATGGATTTTAATCCATCTAATATTGATGGCAGTATTTAAGCTCTTCTTGATGGATTAAAAACTGCATTCCTAACTAGTTTAGTTGGTATGGCTGGCTCTATTATTTATAAAGCTATTGTTGGTGCTATTCCTTCTCGTAAAGAAGAACAAGTTAAAAGTGTAGGACCGGATGAGATTTTCTCTGTAATGTCGAAACAGCTCAAAAGTTCAAA